>JBPYFC010000191.1:0-5903 GCA_051984705.1 Chthoniobacterales bacterium
AGACACTGTTAGATCCGAAGCTCCAGTGGAAACGAGCCGGGAATATCTGGTACAATGCTCAGTTGCGAACGTTACTGTACAGCCCGATCGCATTGATTCGCTGGATTAGTGCGTTGTTCAGGCCGAAGAGCCACCGAGGGTGAGTACGATAGCTGCACCAATCTGATTGCTGCGGTCGAAGCCGGTCGCGGCAGAAAGCAGATATGTCAGGTACCGTATAGTCGATCCCCGAAATCCCCTAGCCCGGGCAGGATATACTTTTTGTCGTTCAGCCCGCGGTCCAGGGCGGCAGTAAACACAGGCAGCGCAGGGTCAAGTCCTTCGACCGCGCTGACGCCTTCTGGAGTACTCACGATGCAAACGAACCTGATGTCGCGCGCCCCCCAGTTGCGCAGAACTGTGATGGTCTGTACAGCGGAACCGCCAGTCGCCAGCATCGGATCCAGAATGATCACCGACTCCGAGCTCAGCGCCGGAAGCTTGCAATAATAGCTATGTGCGACGGCGGTTGCGTGATCGCGTTCTAAGCCGATGTAGCCGATACTCACGTCGGGAAAAAGGTCTGTGAATGGCTGTACCATTCCAAGCCCTGCTCGCAAGATTGGCACCACCATGAGGGGTGTCGCCAAAACGTGTGCCTCACATGATTCGAGTGGAGTCTCCACGCGAACCGGGCGTGTCGCCAGGTCACGCGTTGCCTCCAAAGCAAGTAACAAACTTATCTGGTAGGTAAGGGTGCGAAACGTCGCGGGCTTGGTTGTCCGGTCCCGCAAGTGTGTGACCACGTGCTCGGCCAGCGGGTGCTTCAAAACATTCAGCATGGAAACTTGTTATTTTGGAGGACGGACACTACCCCGGAGAGCCGCTCCGGCAAAGGTCAAATAATTCGCACAGTGAAAGACAAAACGATCATTTTCCAAATTATTTGGCGTCTTCGTTTTCACGCTATTTGGCGTATGATGCAATAAAGGCGCCAGGGATGATCTGCGAATTCAAGCACTGAGGTGGGCCCTATTTTGGCACTTGTAGCGGTGGAGGCTCCCTAGCGCGCAAGTCCGGCAACTGGCGGCTGTACGTACCGCATGATGAAGGCTTGTTGATCCTCCGCAGCCGGATTTGAGACCCGATTCGCCACCTTTCCTTCGTCCGCTCCAGTCAAAGTTGCGGCCCAGTCTGTCAACACTTGCGGTATGTAGAAGTAAGCTGAATGCGAGCTTGTACCCGGCGGTACCTGCGGCACGTTCCTGATCACGACATCGCTAATCACTTCCGAGCAGTCCACACCCCAAGTATTAGCTGGCAACGCTCGCGCGCTGTAGCTGTAGGGCCCTCCGAGGCCCATGCGATTGGGATAGGACGGATTGTGATATTCCTTGAACAGTGACTGCGAGTAGGGCAACACGTCGTCGTTTTTCGAATAGTAGATCGTCAGCCGCTTTAAAAGGTTCGAAATCGGAAGTCCTTGCCCCGTATCAGCTAGTGAGCCGGACTGCTGTAAGGCTCCGTTGTTGATATCTGCTGCTACCAGGAGCGCTTGGTTCAAAATAGGTTGTCGGCTTGACGTTTCCGCAGCCATCCCGAGCATCATCATGTAGTTACCTTCTGAATGGCATACAAAATTGATCTGCACATGTAGGCTGTTTTGGATCTGCTGCAGCATCGTTATCAAGTTACGAAATGCGCCTACAGTTCCGTTAATGTTGTCGCGAACAGTGCCCGACGTTTTGGTGGGCGGAAATGAATAGGGACTGGAGGCGTAATAGATCGAGCTATCCAGCTCCCCATAGCTAGGCCAATCAAATGAAATGACCAGCCCACAATAATTAGCATACTGTTGCAGCCCATTGCCTAGCGCGGTCATTTCGGTCACAGCGTCAGCAAAAAGGGTCCCTAACCCATGGATAATCACTGTAAGCTGCGGGCAGCCGTTCGCCACGGCGGTGTTCAGGTCAACGGCCAGAAGATCTAAAAAAGCTTGAGGTGGGCCCTGAGAGGCAGGACTCACGGGTGCGTAGTTAGTAGCTTCTGGCACGTATTGACCTTGTGCTGTGTAGAACCACAGTTCGTTATTCGGTAACGGAGCGATGTTCGCGTAATAGGTAGAGGAGGGGGATACGCGGGCCGTGATGACGTAGCTATTGTTAAAAAGGGCCATGGGCGAAATACTTCGATTAGGGTAGCGCGGCGAGGGGTTGCCACGAGCGGTGTTCCGTTAGCCGGTCGAGCTGCCAAGAGGAAATTACGGTTTCAGAGCGACTGGGGTTCGCGTTTTCCATCACAAGCTCTACTGTCCTCGCGAACTGTTTTGCGATCAAGGAAAGAGCTGAACTGACGCCAACAGCGCCAACACTTTCCAACCGTTTATTTTTGATTTCTGGTAGCCCGAGATCTTGAGAGCAAGCCGACTAACCCTCTCACTAGTCGAGTATCCGATGGTGTCATTTTGTGTAGAAAGGCCGGAATTTTCCGGCTAACTTCCATGCCGGGCAGGCACAGTTGGGGATTGCCCGGCATGTGACCGTTCCACGGCGGCGACAGCCTTGATTGCTTCTAGTTTGTTCTTGCGAGAGTCCAGGCCACCTGGCCAGTTTCCAGGTTCATCGATCCGGTGGTAGGGGCAGGGTCCCCTTGTGAGTAGGCGGTCGCGGCCTGCTCGGAAATCAGGTCGAACGTTGAAGCCGCGGGAAATCTTTTTTTTATAGCGGCTTCAGCTTCCTGTTGCAGAACCTGATTGTCTCCGCCTTCAGCGGTGCCGGTAACGTGAACGATTAAGCGGCAGTCTTGCTGTTGCTCGTTCGCGACTGGCTCTTCAGCTACTAGAAAGAACGTTGCCATTGCATAGTGTCGCATCGTGCCGCGGAGGGGCAACTTCGCTTCTGATCTGGAGGCGTGAGGCGGCGGTTAAGGAGCGATCAAGCTCTTGGACCAGCGAATCTTTCTAAAGCGGCAATATGCGCGGAAAACATCCTGGTGCCGGGTGAGGACGACACGAGCAATGAGCGAGTCGTCCGCGTAACCGATCTCAGGAATAGTGTCCGGGATGATATCTGCTTCTTTGGTCGCGTACAGAAGCGCGAACGCAGTTTGCTTTCCCACCGGTTCGGAATCAGCCGGAAAGACCCCATCGTAAATGTCCTCAAAGAAGTCCGCTAGCAAGTCTAGCTGTTGCTGCAGGTGGGGGAACGCGGGCGCATGAATAGCGGCGAACCGAACCTTTAACAAAGGCAGTTTTGTCCGCAGCTTTTCGATATCCGCTGGCGTTAGCAAGGCTGCGCGTTCGTCAATGTACTCCGGGATTGACGGTATGCTCTGGTTAGTCGGGAGACGTTTGCGCACCACGCGGCCAAAAGGTTGATTGTAATTGTTAACAGATATCATGTAGCGCAGCGATAGAAATCGCTCATGAATCTAGAAATCCCAACAGCGCCTGGAAACCTTCAGCAGCAAACGCAAAGGTCAGGCCGATAAAGACCCAGGCAAATAGGGCGGTCAAATGGCCGAACAAGACGCATAAACCGTCTTTCTCCATCATCCCGATTGCCAGAAGCAAGACTGCCCAGGCCGGGATGCTATTCGAGAAAGGAATTGGCAACGGGAGCGTCAATCCGAGGCCCGCGATCACAATGCCGAAACCGATCAGCCGGAGCATGCCAGGTCCTGCATGGAAAAAAGCGAGCCGTGGTCGAATTAATTTTTCGATGCGGGAAGCTATTTTTGCAGCGCCCAATAAAAGTTGGCTCAAGCTATTAGAAGACAAACGCCGACGCAGAATGAAATCGGGGAGCCATGGGTCTCGACCGAGCATCAGGCATACACCGATCACGCATATGGCAATACCGAAAGGCACGGACAGACCGGGAATGGCGATGAAGCAAAATGGTAATGCCAAAAAGATTAACAGCATGGCAGAACCGCGCCCTTCCAGCGCTTGCTTTAATTCGGCGATCGTCGGTGATCTACCTTTCAGGCGGCTGTGCAGAGCCTCAAGTTTAACCGATAACCGTGAGTTTGAGAGGTGTCGATCAATTGTCATAGTGCATGGGTAGCTTGAGACGAGACAGAGGTCGGTTTTTGGCCAGCAGCGATGCTATGCTGTCTCTTTGTCACCAAAGAAAATCCAATTGCGATCAAAAGAATTGAACCAATGACCGTAAGCGATATCGCTGTTGGTATCGGATAAAATTCGTTCAGCAACATTTTGATGCCGATGAAAGCGAGGACAATCGCCAAACCGTATTTCATGAAGGCGAGTTTGTGGAAAATCCCAGCGAGCAGGAAGTAGAGCGAACGCAAGCCGAGGGCAGCGCAAACGCTGGACGTATAGACAATGAAAGGGTCCCGAGTAATACCGAAAATTGCCGGGATTGAATCGATAGCAAAGATAGCGTCCGTTGCCTCAACCATTATCAATGTCATTGCCAAAGGCGTCAGCATCCAGCGACCTTGCTGGTGGACGGAGAACCGTTCGCCATGGTACCCGTCGGTTACAGGCAAAATCTGACGGACTAGCTTCAGAATCGGATTGCGAGCGACATCCACTTTTTCCTTCCTGCTGAAGAGCATCTTGGCGCCCATCACGATCAGAAATGCACCGAAGACATAAAACGCCCAATGGTACTCGGCGACGACGGCGGCACCAATGCCAACCATGATTCCTCGGAGAATCAGCGCGCTCAAAACGCCCCAAAACAGCACCCGGTGTTGATAAGCAATTGGGACCGCGAAATTGGAAAAGATAAGGATGAAGATCAAAACGTTGTCGACACTAAGCGAGTACTCAACCAGATAGCCGGTCAGAAACTCCAGCGCTTTACCCGGTCCCATCCAGTGCAGGATCAGCCCGTTGAATCCGAGAGAAAGCGCCAGCCACACGGCGGTCCAAATCGCTGCCTCCTTAGCGCTTGGCGCGTGCGCTTTGCGTTGGAAAGCTAGCAGATCGATGGCCAGGACGGCGAGCACGCCAGAGTTAAAGATGATCCAGAACCAAGGATTTGTATGCACGTGGATAACGGCTTGGCAAGGCGACTACGGTTAGGGCTGGCACTATCCCAGGTCGGGCGGATCCATGCGTACGAGCTGGCGCCCATTACGCGAAACGACTCGTTTGACAATTATCGCGTCGTCCGCAAGTCCCATCCCGGGAATGCTGTCCGGAATCAAGTCCTCTTCCTCGAGCAAGTAAGCTGCGGCAAATGTTCCTTCCGCCAGATACCGAGCCAGCGGATCCTTGGCGTTCACCAGTGCAGCCGCTTCCAACGTTCGCAGGATTTCCCAGAACTGGTGCGTCAACTGCTGAGAAACTTCTCTGATGGTCTGAACCTTTCGTGCAATGAGCTCCCGCTTGCTCAAGGTTGCGTGAAGATCCCTCGCCTGAACCGCGCTACTTCCGGCCTCGATGATGGCGTCAATGTATGCGTTGTCCTCCGACAAAAGCCTTAAGAGCAAATCGTGTGTCGAGCTCTCGTTGGCGGGCGGCTGTTGAGGAAAGTTTGTCTCGTTTAGTGAAAGGTCTTTCATGGCAGTTCCTGATTTCTAGCGGGAAACTGCCAAACGCCGAACGATTTGACTAATAAGAAGATAGGAACTGATTATTAGGTTTTAGCTAACCGTCTTTGAAAGGAATATCGTCAATGTTTCCAGTCCGATGACACAAAGTTCTCTTAATTATCATCATCTGTTCTATTTCTGGGCTGTCGCCAAAGAAGGCAGCCTACGGCGAGCCAGCGAAGTGTTGCATGTGTCCCAACCCAGCATCAGTGCGCAGCTCAAACAACTTGAAGAATTTCTTGAGGCCCCTCTTTTTACCCGCACCACTCGGAGATTGGTTTTGACGGATACGGGGCAGACGGTCCTGGAATATGCTGAGGAGATTTTTTCGTTGGGTCGGGAGCTTTTAACGGCCG
>JBPYFC010000192.1:0-2997 GCA_051984705.1 Chthoniobacterales bacterium
GCTATTCCTCCGTGTGACTCGGCCAACACTTTAACAGTATTTAATCCAAGCCCGGTGCCGCCCTCGAGAACTTGGGAACCACCGAAGTTTCCGATGTTATTAACAATCGACAGGCAGGTTCGTTGATTGTCGTTGTAAAGCCGGACTCTGATCTCGCCGACACCATGGTGGAAAGCATTCGACAACAGGTTGTGAAAGATCAGTGCAAAAATCCTGACATCGATTTGAAACAGACCAGACGGAGGAAGATGATAGGTCAAGGTTCGTCGATGACGTCTCGCGCGCAGCTCGTACGAATCAAGCAGTTCAGAAACCAACTGAGCGATTTCCACGGTTTCTTTGCGAATCGGCATACTGCCAAGTTCTGCTCGCGCGACCAGCAGAGCCGTCTCAACGTACTCAGAAAGGCGTTTTACTTGCGTCCGCATCCCGTCGGCAAAAGTCGGGTCGAGCCGAGGCGCCGCATAGTCGAGCTGCAGCTGCAACAGCGTAACCGGTGCGCGAAGTTCGTGGGCAACGCGTGCGGACAACTCGCGGGTTTGTTTTCGCGTTTCTCCATACGATCGCAGCAATCGGTTCAAGCGAAACGTGAGCGTTCTATATTCGCGATCGGTTTCTTCCAGAGTAATCTGCATCTCTCTCGCGTCAGTTGGCAGATTGGCCAACTGATCTCCGATACTCCTGATTGGCGACATCACGCGGCGGACCAACAAAATGCTACTCAAAAGGACGAGCAATAGAATTGGCATTCCAAAAGCTATACAGCGGAGAAGGAGCCCCTGGGCTGTAATGGGGTGGCTGTGCGTTTCGGTTGAGTAGAGCCATGTTTCCAGGGCAATTAGCGCCCCAAGGCAAGCAATCGAGAGCAGGTGGTAAACCACCAGCATTCGGGAGATGGACCTCATAGAAAGCGGCTTAGGCAGACAACGGATTAAGCAATGTAAACACGGTACGCTAGGAACACTGGGCCAGCCATCTCCCCTGTAATGTGCGAAAAAGCAACGACCGCGTCACTACTAAAAATCGTAAAAGAAAGTTAAATCAGCCCGGATAGGGCCGCTTTGTGGGGGGTTGCGAGGGGATTTTCCGGCTAGATGCAATTTCCTTGGAGTCTTATTCTGGGTTCCACCCAGGCAAAACAGTCGAAAACGGCCGTAAAGCCGGATCAGATCGGCATTTCGCGATTGGTGGAGCGCAAACGGATCGTTTTGTGCGCTAGATCATGGTACGCCTCGACCATGCGAACAGTTCTCGTGCTCGCCCGCATCAGGATCGAATGGGTAATCGCGGTAGGGCCGCGGACGCGGACACCTCTTAGCAAAGGGCTGTCGCTAACACCAGTTGCGCAAAAAATGATGTTGTTGCCCTTTGCCAAATCCTTCGCGTAGTAAACGTGGTTCAATTCTTCCCTGAATCCGGCATCAACGACTGATTGCCGCTCAGCATCGTCGCGCGGCCACATCATAGTCTGGAGATCACCACCTAAACACCGGATCGCCGCCGCCGCCAACACGGCCTCCGGCGCTCCTCCAATTCCGGCGTAAAGGTCGACGCCACTATCGGCGATCGATGGGGCGATCGCCGCGGTTATATCTCCGTCGGAAATCATACGAACCATTGCGCCAGTCGACCGAATCGCTTCCACAAGTTTTGCGTGCCGTGGCCGATCCAGCACCACAACAGCAATGTCGCGAATCGCCCTGCGAAGAGCCTTTGCAACAATCGGAATAATTTCCTCGATCGGGTTCCGGATAGAGACAACACCGATCCCGGTTCTATTCATGTATTGGACGACTTTCATCCCATAGGCCAGCTTCATCATGTAGAAGGTCGGGATATCTTTTAGCGAGATATCAATTGCGGCCTCTGGAGATGCGGCAGCTAGACAACAAATAGAGCCTGGGAGTCCTTTTGATACGTTAGTCGTGCCATCGATCGGATCGAGCGCCAGATCGAACTTATGGCTTCCTGGCTTCCAGGTCCCGAGGTGTTCTCCTTTGAAGATGCCGGGCGCGTCGTCCTTAATCCCTTCTCCGATTACCACCTCCGCGCAGACGTTGATTAGATCGAACATGCCTCGAATAGCGTCACAGGCAGCGGCATCGGCTTTCTCTTTCTGACCGCGCCCCACCCAAGGCAAGGTATTGAGCGCAGCAGCTTCGGTAGCTCGGAGAAAATCGAACTCTATGGTCCGTTCGACGTCTTCGTATGGGGTTTGTGCAGTTCGCATGAGGGAAACTCGAGCTATAGCACCATTTACGGCTAGGCGTCCACGCGGTCTAACGATCTATTGCGACAGCTTGTAGAGCGGCAGGGGTCAGCCTTGGCCAAGGCTACGGCACGACAAGCTCTGCCGCCCTACAAGCCGTCTACGAAGGCATCTCCAGCTTCGCGATCTCACCGAGAATGCGTTCGCTGATTTTCTGGTAAATTTCGCGCTCACCCGAAGCAACGTCTTCCGGCGTGAACCGAATTGGCTTGCCGACTATGACTGTGATCGGATGTGGTTTGAACTTGCCGTTCTTTGGCCACGATTCGAACGAACCGAAAATCCTCGCGGGAATTACCGGTACTAATGTCTTGGCTACGATCATCCCGATACCCGGCCTGGCCTTCTGGATTTGCCCGGTGAGCGTTCTCGTTCCCTCGGGAAAAATGACTGTCCGATGCCCGTCTTTCAACAGCTTCAGAACTGCTCGCAAGGCTCCAACGTCTCCCCTGTCTCGATCAACCGGAATCGCGTTCACCTCAGTCAGAATCCAATTAGCCAACCTCCGTTTGAAAAGAGTATTCCTGGCCAGATAATGAAGCTCGCCAGGATAGGCAACGCCGATCAGTGGGGGATCAAGATAACTCTGGTGATTAGCGGCAATGATTGCCGGACCTTCCACATTGAAGTTTTCCCGTCCGATCACTCGGAGCCTGAACAATATTTGGGCGAGAATCGAGCAACCGATATGTCCAGCCCGATAAATCGATTTCATACCTCCGGCAGCC
>JBPYFC010000193.1:0-7965 GCA_051984705.1 Chthoniobacterales bacterium
GCGATGTTGGCATTGTTGGCATTCTCATTAATGTTGGCATTGCTTCCTATGCCCATTTCGAGAAATCCTATTGAGCAATCATTAACCCGCGCCGCAGTCCGTATTTCTGAACTTGCAGCGTGGAGAGATAGAGAGTTCCAGTCTATTCCGGAAGCCAAGTTTTTTTCGAGCAAGTACCCAGCCGGCACGCTTCTCCGCTTAGGCGATTTTTGGCCAACTAAAGAGTGCCCGGTTCGATTGGTTTTCCAGTGCGTGATTCCGGAATCTTGGGTGAACGTCACTCCACACGTTCGATTCGACTTAGGAGGTGAGGCGCTTTTGAGCGTCAACGGCCAGCCGGTCGGGGGGCTGAATCCTTTCCATCGTGAACACCCAATTGCTGCTTCCGCCGGTCAGCAGGTCACGCTGGAGGCCGACGTTGTTCCGCATGGACTGTTCGGAACACCAACGACTGAGCCAAGGTACAACCTCGCGGCTCTGGTCTGGCCGGACGAAGATGTTCGATCACTGCTGGAGGATCTGGTCGCCATCTACGATGGCGCTAAGTATCTCCATTCTTCGGGTCGAACAGAACTTGCACAAAGGCTCGTGACAGATCTTCATGAAGCCCTTGCCGGCATTTCATTGCCACGTGTGAATACCGAGGCATACCTCGCGCGTCTCGCAGCGAGCTCGAGCAGCCGTTCGGCGGACGATTATTACGGCAATGAAGAAAGTCTAGCGTCGCTCTGGGAAGATTGGCAGTTCGTCGCTGCACCGGCGATGCTGAGCGAAGAGGATCGCGGCCGACTTCGAAGGATACGCCAGGAGCTGCTGGAGAGGCTCAATTCTTACAGGGATGCTGAATTCGGATCGGTTCTTCTCACCGGCCACGCTCATATTGACCTCGCCTGGCTTTGGCCACTCGAAGAAACCAAACGGAAAGCACGCAGAACTTTCTACACAGTGCTCTCCTTGATGGAGCGCTACCCGAATTTCTACTTCAACCAGTCCAGCGCACAGCTTTACGCATGGATCGAGCAAGATGATCCAGCACTATTCGAAAAGATACGAGCCCGCGTTCGCGAAGGACGCTGGGAAATCATCGGTGGCATGTGGGTCGAACCCGACGGCAATCTGCCCTCCGGTGAATCGTGGGCACGGCAACTACTTCTCGGGCAACGATATTTCGCTTCCAGATTCGGCGTTCGTCCAAGGGTTGCCTGGATCCCAGACTCGTTCGGTTTTCCCGGAAACCTGCCTCAGCTTCTCCGGTTAAGCGGCATCGAATATTTCTTCACGCACAAATTGACCTGGAACGAACATAATCCGTTCCCGTACGATCTATACTGGTGGGAAGGGCTCGACGGATCCCGCGTGCTCGCG
Source organism: Chthoniobacterales bacterium (assembly GCA_051984705.1). Lineage (GTDB taxonomy): Bacteria > Verrucomicrobiota > Verrucomicrobiia > Chthoniobacterales > JAFAMB01 > JBKPBY01. Next base: position 1,366 of record JBPYFC010000193.1, read on the forward strand.
CACAGCTTCTTCAATCCTGAACGCGGCTATAACGGCGATGTTTGCGCAAGAGATGTTGGCGAAACATGGCGCAACTTCAAGACGAAGATGCAGCACGATCAAACGTTGCTCGCCGTTGGATACGGCGACGGCGGCGGCGGTCCAACTGCTGAAATGCTTGAGCGATTCGAGCGGCTTCGCTCTTTTCCGGGTTTGCCCGAGGTGCAAATGGGCAGAGTCGAAGCGTTCTACGATCGGATTTCAGCAAAGACACTGCCAGCCTGGGTTGGCGAAAAGTATCTCGAATATCATCGCGCCACTTACACGACTCAGGCGAGGATCAAGTTACTCCATCGAAAACTGGAGCGCGCCATCACTGACGCCGAGATTGCAACATCGTTACTGGTAAACTCTCCGGTCGGCCAACTGACGCCGCTCTGGCATACGTTGTTGCTTCACGAGTTTCATGACATCTTGCCCGGATCAAGCATTCGCTCGGTTTACGAAAGCGGCGAAAAGAATCTTGTCTCGGCACTCGAGACTGCGCGGCGCCTGTCCGACAGTTCTTTGCGCCAGCTTTCTGATCGATCGGCCCTCACTATTTGGAATCTCCAACTCGAGGAGCGTCCGCTGCGAATGGAAGTCCGACATCCGGCGGCAGAAAAATTCGTCAGTGGCGATCAGGAAGTGTCATCGCAGGAAACAGCAGACAATTCGCTGTTACTGGCAGCTCCTGAGATTTCGGTACCGCCGCTCGGCTGCATCATACTTCGACCCGGAGACGCCAAGGCAAAGTACATAAACCGCACCTTGCGCGGTTCCGACACCGAATTAGAAAACGATTCCCTCAGGGTCGTAGTCGCGGCCGATGGTACGATTGAATCGCTCTATGACAAGGAAAACGAGAGAGAAGCGGTAGTGGATCGCGTCAACCAACTCTGGCTCTTTACCGACATACCGCGCCAGTTCGAAGCGTGGGATATTGATGCGTCCTATATGTCAGAAGGGCTAGAGCTCCGAGCAACTGAGCTGCCAAAACAGATCGAGTCGGGACCGATACGCGCCGCGATTCGGGTCAGTCGCCAGACCGATGATATTCGTATTGTTCAGGATTACCGGCTCTATAGCGGCGAACGGCTTTTGGAAATCCGAACCCGCGCCCAATGGCACGGGCGTCGACGCTTTCTACGGGCGCTCTTTCCAATCAATGTAAGAGCCCATGAAGGCTGGACTGAAACGGCCTTCGGAGCCGTGCCGCGGACAACCCATCAAAACACGTCTTGGGACCAAGCAAAATTTGAAGTACCGGGGCATCGATGGGCTGATCTCAGCGAACCAGGCTACGGGGTAAGCTTGCTCACCGACAGCAAGTATGGCTACAGCATCCGCGGCAATGTTATCGGACTGAGTCTGCTTCGGTCGCCTATCTACCCGGATCCGTTCGCGGACGAAGGAGAGCATGAATTCATCTATGCGCTGTATCCGCATGCCGGCGATTGGAGAAACGGAACAGTTCGCGCAGCGAGAAACCTCAACTCATCTCTTTACGCAATTTTGCCTGGTTCGGAAAACGCCGCGCAACCGGCCTCTGTGCCCCGTTCATTGGTCGCTTCAATTCGTTTAACCAGAGGGCGACTCGAACTCTCGGCGCTTAAGAAAGCGGAAGACAGCGAGAGCATTATTCTCCGGCTCTACGAGCCGCACGGGAATCGGGGTCTTGCTACAATTGAAACAAAAGATCCGATTCGTAAGGCAACGCTAGTGAATCTGCTCGAGGAGCCGATTGAAGACTTACCGGTTCAGGGCGGAAATCGGGTCGAATTCTCGTACACGCCGTTTCAGGTGTTGACCTTGCAGTTGGCGTGAGGGGGGGTGGCGCGCGCACGAGGCTAAGCTGAAGCTCAGCCTCGTGCGCGGGGCTGCGACCTACGTGGTCGTGCGTCAGAGGCAGCAGGAATCCGAAGGTGGCCCACGGTACGGCTCAGCCCGACGTCGCCAAGGCTATGTCAGACATGCAAGCTCCGCCTAGCATTCCATACCCTTGATTAGAATTGACGGACGCGCGACCGTTCGGGCAAACGATGCCAACTGGTGAGACATTGCCGGTCGCGATTACTCGCACACTATGGACTGCGACGGGTGGCAGTCCGGACCTTCTGAACAACCTGGAGATCACCGGACGCGGCGATCTTCCTTCGGTGTTTCCTGTATCCGACCTTGCCACGGCCGCAATCGGCGCGGCTGGGTTGGCTATTGCCGAACTCGTTGCCGTCAGGTTCGGGGAAACACCCACGGTACGCGTCGATCGCCGGCTGTGCTCCATCTGGTTTGGTCTGTCCATACGCCCCCAAGGTTGGCCCTTGCCTCCACTCTGGGATCCGGTCTCCGGGGATTATAAGACCAAAGATGGATGGATTCGCCTGCACATGAATGCTCCGCATCATCGCGATGCAGCGCTGTCCGTGTTAAAGGCCAAAGCCGACAAAGAATCGATCGCGCATGAAGTTACACAACGGGATGCTGACGATCTTGAAACTGCGATTGTCGCAGCTGGAGGGTGCGCTGCCACCATGCGATCAGTCGCCGAATGGAAAACCCACCCACAAGGCAGCGCAGTTTATGGTGAGCCGTTGCTCTACGCCCAAACAAGGAACTCCGGATCCCGGCACGATTGGAATGGCCCACGCCACCGGCCACTCGCCGGCCTGAGGGTTCTTGACCTCACACGCGTTCTTGCCGGGCCGATCGCAACCAGATTCATCGCTGGGCTCGGCGCAGAAGTGTTGCGGATCGACCCACCCTGGTGGGATGAGCCGACCGTTGTGTTGGAGGTCGCATTGGGGAAACGATGCGCACGGCTCGATCTTCGCGTGTCTTCGAATCGTGAGCTATTTGCACAACTTCTCTCCGAAGCGGACGTACTCATTCACGGTTATCGGCCGGACGCGCTAGAGAGACTCGGTTTCGATGCTGAGCAACGCCAAAAAATCCGGCCGGGATTGATCGATGTGTCGCTTGATGCCTATGGATGGACCGGTCCATGGAGAGCAAGACGAGGGTTCGATAGCCTTGTCCAGATGAGCTCCGGAATTGCAGATGCCGGAATGAAACGATTGGCCAAAGACCGGCCTACGCCCCTTCCTGTCCAAGCGCTCGATCATTCGGTTGGATATTTTTTGGCTGCTGCGGCAATTCGAGGATTAAGCAATAGATGTGAGACAGGCATGGGCTTTGAAGCCCGGGCATCGCTCGCTCGAATGGCAGCGTTGTTAATCGATCAACCGATTGCCCAACAAAGCGGGCCAATCGCTCCGGAAGAACCGGACGACTTGTCAGAAAACATCGAAGAGACGACCTGGGGACCTGCCCGGCGGATCAAACCGCCGCTTATCATCGACGGATCGCCGTTAAAATGGGATCTGCCGGCAAGTGCATTGGGAAGTTCGGAGCCGAAGTGGTTGAAGCAATAGCTGGCAATTCTTAATCTTTTTTCTCCTCTCTTCCGAGTGTCCAATTTGGAGGATCGCTGGCTGGAAAAGACTCCTCAAGCGCTTCCTCAATATCCGATTCGTCCTCGTCGTTCTCCCGACTGTCGCGATTTTCATCAGGCGGCTCTGCGCTCATTCACCAAACATCTGCCTCCCGCAGGATTAAATCAATGCCTAGAATGCCAACAGCGCCGACAATGCTAACAATGAAGGGAGGCTCGGGAAGCTGAAAAATTGTTGGCAATTATGGCATTGTCGGCGTCGTTGGCGACAGAGCGCCGCCCTCCACCAATAAACGATTCCGTCAGATGATTTGTCTTCTCAAGCTGAACCCGATCCGTATCATTTTCTATCCCCCCAGCACCAAATGAGCAATCCAACGACTATTCCTCCGGTTAAACAGCGGCCGGAAACCAAAACGAAAGGTTTTTTGCCACGGATCGGATCTCCCGGTTACCACCTTCTGTTGGGCACAGTCGCGATTTTTATTCTCGGGCCACTTGGCGGCATTTCAGCTGCGTTCATGAATTTCTCGATCGGTTTTTTCATCGGTGGCCAAGTGCTAGCCGGGATTCTCGGGAGCGCGGTGACGCTGGGTTACGGGCCCGATGGCAAACACGGAGCGAATTATATCCAGACAATGGCAGCCTCTGTCGCCGGCCTGTGCGGGATGGGAGTATTGGTCCAAGCGATGGCCTGGTTAGGACTTCCCGAACCGCCGGTTTGGCAACTCGTCGCTTTCTTCACCTGCGTCGGTATGTTTGGCATCGGGATCGGAATGCTCTATACCCCGATCTTAGTTGACCGCATGCAGTTGCCGTTCCCATCTGGATTCGCGGTCGCAAATATTCTCCGCGCACTTACCGACCCGGTGTTGCTCAAACGCTCAATCTCCAAACTCGGCGGCGGCATGGGCGTTGGCTACCTGGTTGGAGTGCTCTCTTTAAATATTACTTCGCTCTCGCGTCTCGGTGTTTCGGCATCCACTGTCGGAGCGGGGATGATCGTGGGAGCGCGCATCGCGATTCCGGCCTTGGTTGTTGGCCTGATCGGCGCCTGGCAGACACCACATCTGATAGCTATCGGGTGGCTGAATCCAGGTGACCCATTTCGAAAGATTGGGTTCATTATTTCGCTCGGCACAATTCTGGGCGCAGCCATTATCGATATCACATTGATCCTCGTACAAGCCGTGAAACGTTTCATGGAAAAGTCGGAACCCGCAGAGGCTGCTCCGGATTGGAAGCGGGTGAACTTGGTGAAGCTTTGGGGCTGGGTTATTTGTTGGGGAGCCGGAATTGTCTTGTTCGGCAGCCAAGTGCTTCATCAACCCGTTCTTTATGTCGCGATCGCCGTCGGTCTCTGTTTTCTCTTCCTTTTGGTTAACGGCATCTCGCTGGGGATTTCCGATTGGAACCCGATTTCCAGCGCTTTCGTGCTCACTGTTTTCATTCTAGCGGCCCTGGGATTGCGAAGCCCGGAGATTGGCTTGTTGTGCGCCGCGATTGTGCTCATCGCGTGTAGCGTGGGAGGGGATATGCAGCAGGATCGCTCAACAGGCTGGCGTCTGGGGACAAATCGAGTAATTCAATTCCGATACCAGGTGATCGGCATTTTAATGGGCGCGATTCTGGCAGTAGTCCTGGCGAAGCTGTTCATGAGCGCGTATCCAATTTTGACCCAGGACCAATTTGCTAACCCGCATTTGCCGGGAGCGGAAAAATGGCAATCCGCGATGACCTACAAATTTGTGGGCGCGCTCAAAGGAATCACCTCGGCTCAGCCGCAAGTCATGAAAGCTTTACAACTTGGGGTCGTTCTTGGGCTGATCATCGGGATCCTGCGCAAAACGATTAAGAGAAATACTGGCTACAAGAACTGGGTTGCCACCTCGCGTACCGGTCATGCGACCGATTTTCTGGTTGATGCAGTTTTTCTATGCAGTCCTTATGCTTCCTCGTTCGGCGGATTTGTAGAGCTTCCTGCAGTTCTCTGGTGGACGGCAGGAGGTATCGGCGGAACTCTCTACGATGTGTTCGTGAAATCGCGTAACACCAGATCCGCCGAAGGAGATTTGCCTTCGGATATGAGTACGACCTCCCTCGTCGGCGGCGGCCTGATTGCCGGAGATTCGCTGGCCGCCTTAAGTGTTGGTGTCTGGGGTCTTTTGAGCACGGTGCTGGGCAGATAGCGTTCGGCGTTCGGCGTTTGGCGTTTGACGCGCACAGGGGTCTTGTCCTCGTTCTCGATCTCGTCCTCGTCCTTGATTTCTGGTTAGACCTTGCGGCAAATGTGCAAGGGGAGTATTTGCGCTGCGCACTGGGGCATGCCATATCCCGGCTACCAAATGTCTTTTCAGCTCATCCACACCGATCCGGAATCAAATGCGCGGCGAGGCCGAATTACAACTCGCCACGGAACAATCGAAACTCCGGCGTTCATGCCCGTCGGGACACAAGGAACGGTGAAAGGCGTGCATCCAGCGGAACTGCAGACGCTCCGCGCTCAGATCATTCTCGGAAATACTTATCATTTGTTTTTGCGCCCAGGTGTCGACGTGATCGCTCACTTTGGCGGGCTGCATTCGTTCATGCAATGGAACGGGCCAATTCTAACTGATAGCGGTGGATTCCAGGTCTTCTCTCTGGCAAACCTCCGCAAGATCTCCGAAGAGGGTGTCTCGTTTAACAACCATATTGACGGTTCTCCCTGTTTTCTCAGTCCGGAAAGCGCGATGCAGCTTCAGGCGGATTTCGGGTCGGACATCGCCATGGTTCTGGACGAATGCCCGCCTTACCCGTGCGATTTCGAATATGCGAGTTCGAGCCTGGATCGCACATTACGCTGGGCCGAACGTAGCCGAACATGGGTGACGAAGCAGCAGGCTCAACCGCCACTAGCGTTCGGTATCGTTCAAGGCGCCACTTATCCGAAGCTACGCGAAAAGAGCGCGTGCGAGTTAGTCCGAATGGATTTCGACGGTTACGCGATCGGAGGAGTTAGCGTAGGAGAACCTGAAGCGGAGATGACGCAAGCGATCGAAAACAGTGAACCGTTTCTTCCTGCTGAGAAACCGCGTTATGCGATGGGCCTCGGGACTCCTCCGCAGATCGTTGAGATGGTAGCTCGCGGG
>JBPYFC010000194.1:0-6773 GCA_051984705.1 Chthoniobacterales bacterium
GCCCCCGGCCATCTCTGTTGTAACCTAGATTTAGCAACTCGCAGTCATGATAGTTATTGGTGAGTGTTCTCATAGGCTGTTGCCACTCCTAGCTGCGTGGCGGTGTAATCCTGATAATTTTCGATCCCTGCAGGCCGAGACCAGCCATCAGGCCGCTTTAGTTGAAGAAAAGCTCGTAGATGTCCTTTTGGAGCGTTGTTGTGCCTGCAGTGTGGTGTTGGTTTCACGCTGGTCCTCCTGCTATTAGACACAAATGGTGAAATTTTAACCATAAATTTAGGCGCTCTGGCCTTCTTTTTGAATATGGGACCGATTGAGGTTGCGCGGGACAACCAACGTTAATCACAAACCCGTAAAGGATGAAAGGAATTAACCGGCATTTCTGCCGCAGGAAGGGGCAGGAGCACTGAGCCGATTCCGACTTGTTTCCAGCATCTTAGGACGATCGTGGACATCCGTGGAAGGTGGTTAGCGAATCGTGGGTGCAAATCCCGCCGGCCCGACCAAGCGCAGGCGGTTGGCATGCGGTTTTCGGTTGACGGTTTTCGGTCTTCCGTTTCCAGTTGGCGTTGGGTCTTTGAAACTTGTTCTATGATCCCAACGAGATTGTTCCGATGCGGTGTTTGATCACAGTAATGGTGGTTACGGTTTTTGGTGCGGTCTCAGCCTTTGCGCAGGAGGTGGAGCCGACGCCTGGCGCGAGTCCAATCCCGTCGCCGGCAGAAAAGATGGAAAGCCCTGCGCCTTCACCTTCTCCGGCCGCCGAGGCCGCGCCGGAAGCCTCGCCATCACCGTCTCCGCAAATGCCGCCGGAGTTGCTTCCAGAATCCAAGACATTGCCGCCACAGCCGCCCGCCGCACACCCAGTTCCCGGAGCACCCGAACTGAGAGATCTCATTCCAGAAGGAACATTGCCTCAAATGCCAACCGCTCCTACAAAGCCGTTGGCCAGCCAACAGGAACAGGACAAAGTGCGGTTTCGGCAGCTGCGGACGATCGCAGCTCGAAACCCATACGCGATTTATCTTTGGGAATATGCGAAATGGGCGAAGACCGAACAGAGCAGACGCGAAATACTGCGGCTCTATTACCAGTCGATGTGTGCCCAGATGCGGCGTATGGAACCACGCCTCAAAGCGATGATCGATGGCTTCGAACAAGCGACCGTCTCGAAATCGGATCAGACAAGGGTAAAGCCAACAATTCCGATCCGAGATTTGCCGCGCTGGGAAGCGCAACGTAAGCGCCTTGAAGGGCGCTAGCTCTCTGGTCACAAATCGGTTTTTTTAACGGACATTTTTCTCTCATTTCGTTGACAGAATGTTGCGCGTTGGCGTAAATTCTTTTGCCCGCGAACCCCCCAATACGGAGAGAACGACCTTGAAGGTCCCTGTCAAAATCCGTGTCAATGGCGCGCTGCGAGAAACTGAAGTCGAGCCTCGTCTGCTGCTTGTCCAATTTCTGCGCGACGTGTGCGGTCTGACCGGCACGCACATCGGCTGCGAGACTAGTATCTGCGGTGCTTGTACCGTTCTTGTTGACGGTAAAGCAGTGAAATCTTGTACGATGTTCGCAGTCCAGGCCGACGGGTCGGAGGTTACAACGATTGAAGGCTTATCGCGCAACGGAGACTTGCATCCAGTTCAGGAAGGATTCTGGGAGTGCCACGGTCTTCAATGCGGCTATTGCACTCCAGGCATGATTATGACTTCGGTGCAGTTGCTTGAGCGAAATGCCTCACCTTCGCGTGAAGAAATCCGCCACGCACTCGACGGTAACCTATGCCGTTGTACGGGCTACACCCACATCGTCGATGCGGTCGAATATGCCGCAAAGAAAGGACGGACGTAAAATGGTCATGACAAAAGAAGAGCAGGTGGAAGCTTCGCAAGGCTACATCGGCCGAGCGATGAAGCGGGTTGAAGATCCGCGCCTGATCAAAGGGATAGCCACCTATGTCGATGACCTCAAACAGCCGGGAATGCTTTACGCGGAATTCGTTCGAAGTCCGCACGCCCATGCGAAGATCGTCTCGATCAACTCTGATAACGCGAAGAAACTGCAAGGTGTAGTTGGCGTTTTCACCGGAGCGGACCTGAACGACAAGATAGGATGTGTTCCGACCGCATCTCCGCCTGCGGATGGGAAGTCGCCCCAACACTATGTGCTAGCTAGAGAGCGCGCTTATTTCCTGGGACATCCGGTTGCGGTAGTCGTTGCTGAGACGCGTGCTATTGCGCGGGACGCTCTCGATCTTGTCGAAGTCGATTATGATCCGCTCCCGGCAGTGATCGACCCGGAAAAAGCTCTGGAGAAAGGGTCACCATTGGCGCATCCGGAACTCGGGACCAACGTCGCGTTCAGGTGGAGCTTACCGGCTGGTGACGTCGAGAGTGCGTTCAAAGAAGCAGACAAGGTCCTGAAGCTGCGCATTGTTCATCCGCGGCTGACTCCCATGGCAATGGAACCGCGGGGCTGCCTGGCGTCATGGCATGCGGGCGAATCATCGCTGACACTCTGGACCTCGACCCAGATCCCGCACCTGGTGCGAACGCTTCTTCCGGGGATGATCCATATCCCTGAAAACAAGCTCCGTGTTGTTACGCCGGAGGTTGGCGGCGGATTCGGTTCGAAACTCAATCTCTATGCGGAAGAAGCAGTGATCAGCCATTTGGCAATGCGTCTGAACCGGCCAATCAAGTGGATTGAAGGCCGGCGCGAAAACGCTGCTGTTACGATACATGGACGCGATCAGATCGGCGATCACGAGATCGCCATCAAGAACGACGGAACCGTGCTTGGAATTCGAACTAAAATAATCGCGGACATCGGATCTTATCTTCAGCTACTCACACCAGCGATCCCAACGCTGACCGGCCTGATGATCTGCGGCTGTTACAAGCTCAAAGCTGCGCACACGGATGTTACCGGGGTTCACACCAACAAAATGTGCACTGACGCTTATCGCGGGGCGGGTCGCCCGGAAGCCGCTTACATCATAGAGCGGGTGATGGATTTCGTAGCTAGCGAGCTGGGGCTTGATCCTGTCGAGGTGCGGTTGAAAAACATGCCTGCCTCCACCGAATTTCCGTTTACAACTGTGACCGGCCTCCTTTACGACAGCGGAAATTATCAGGACGCACTCAAGAAGGCTCAGGAGCTCGCGAACTGGTCATCGCTCTTGAAAGAGCGAGAAGCGGCGCGGAAAGAAGGCCGTCTTTTTGGCATTGGCCTCTCTACTTACGTTGAAATATGCGCGCTAGGCCCTTCCAAGATCATGGCTGCCGGAGGATGGGAGTGGGGCTGTGTCCGGATCGAAATTTCCGGGACAGTGACGGTGATCACCGGCGCGACCCCGCACGGCCAGGGACAAGAAACGAGTTTCGCCCAGATTGCGGCGGATCGTCTTGGTGTACCGATTGAAGACGTCGTTGTTCTTCGGGGCGATACCGCTTCGGCTCATTTTGGACGGGACACTTACGGCAGCCGTGGAACCGCGCTTGGCGGCACGGCAATCGTCATGTCGATCGACAAGATCATTGAAAAAACGAAGACGCTTGCTGCTGCGCTCCTCAACGGGAAACCCGAGCAGGTCGAGTTCAAAGGCGGCAAGTTTTTCATGAAAGGTCAGGAAAAGAACTACCTCGGTTGGGGCCAACTGGCGAGCGAGGCGTATGTCGCCAAAAATATACCCCCCGGATTCGAGCCTGGACTGGAGGCGTCCAGTTTCTTCGAGCCATCAAACTGTACATTTCCGTTCGGCACACACATCGTTGCGGCGGAAGTAGACCGCGAAACAGGTCAGGTAAAGATCCAAAAATACGTCGCGGTCGACGATTGTGGTAACCAGGTGAATCCGCTTCTGGTCGAAGGTCAGGTACAGGGTGGAATAACTCAATCGATTGGCGCGGCTTTAATGGAGAGGACTGTATACGATGAGAACGGGCAGCTTCTGACCGGAGAGTTCATGGACTACGCGATCCCGCGGGCAGAAGATAGTCCGGACTATGTCCTTGGCAGTACCGTGACACCTTCACCTTCGAATCCGCTTGGCGTAAAAGGGGTCGGAGAAGCAGGAACTATCGGCGCGACCCCCGCAATAGCTAACGCCGTTATTGACGCGCTTTCGCCGCTTGGCGTCCGTCATCTCGACATACCATTTACGCCAGAACAAGTTTGGCGCGCGATTCAAAAGAAGGGAGACTAAACATGATCCCTGTTGCATTCGATTACGCGCGGCCCCGCAGCCTGGAGGAAGCACTGGGTCTCCTGGCAACGCACGGTGAAGACGCGAAACTGCTGGCGGGAGGCCATAGCCTGATTCCGGCGATGAAACTTCGGCTGGCGCAGCCGAAAGTATTGATCGATATCGGCGGAATCGGCGATCTGCGCTCAATCAACCAGCAGGATGGTAAAATCGCGATTGGGGCACTGACCACTCATTACGAGATCGAGTCGTCCGATCTTCTGAAGCAATCGTGCCCGCTTCTTCCAGAAGTTGCTGGAAAGATCGGCGATATGCAGGTGCGCAACAAAGGGACCATTGGCGGAAGCTGTGTTCATGCGGATCCGGCCGGAGATTGGCCGGCAGCGATGCTAGCGCTTGACGCAGAGTTTGAGGTTGTTGGACGAAACGGAAATCGCACGATAGCCGCAAAGGACTTTTTTGTCGGAATGCTGACCTCTGCGATTGGGCCAGACGAAATTCTCAAGGTGATTCGCGTGCCAGCGACAGCAAAGAGCGCTGCGTATGTCAAGTTTGCGCAGAAAGCCAGCGGCTTTGCCATCGCAGGAGTGGCGGTAATAGTGGACAAACAACGAAAAGAGGTTGTGGTTGGGGTAACGGGCGTTGCGCCGGCTGCCTATCGCGCGGCTTCCGTAGAAGCATCGCTTCGCGGCTCGGATCTTTCTTCAGCAACAATCGCGAGCGCAGCGGAAAAGGCCGCGGATGGAGTCGATCCGCTTTCTGATATTCATGCGTCAGCAGAGTTCCGGGCCCATCTTGCCCGTGTTCAAGCAAAACGCGCGCTGGAGCTTGCAGCCAGCCGCGGATGAAGCTCGCGGCGACATACGCGTTCGATGCTCCGCCAGAGAAGGTCTTCGCCGCGCTTCTCGATCCTGCTGTTCTTCAGAAGTGCATCGATGGATGCGAGAAGATGGAAAAAACGGGTGAGGACAGCTACGACGCGCATCTCAAAGTTGGTATTGCCAGTCTCAAGGGTAGTTACGTTGGAAAGATCCGGATTGACGATAAAAAGCCGCCGGAATCATTTACGCTCCATGTCGAAGGGAAGGGCGGACCCGGATGGATGAAAGGCAAGGCCAATATCCGGATTTTGCCGAAAGAAAATGGGACAGAACTGGTCTGCAATTCAGAAGGGCAAGTTGGTGGATTGATCGCCGCGGTTGGCTCCCGTCTGGTAGAGTCGGCCGGCAAAAAAATGTCCGACGAATTTTTCCGCAAACTGGGCGAGCAGCTTAAATGATTGAGACTGCGAGTCGGCGAAACGGCGAAAGGCGACCGTCGTCTGGCGAAGAAAATCAAAGAATTGAACAGAAGGTCGCAAAGGATACGAAGGGATTTTTTATCGGAGCCGCATTTTAATTTTGTCTCGCGTGAGATGAATTGCAGAGCGTTAGGATCAGAAAACTTTCAAGCGCTGTCGGGGTCCCAGAGGCGTTTACGGAAATGTTCTTTCCAGGATGGGGGTAGCGCGGGGATTTCGGTTGCCTTGCGCAGGAGTGCCTGATTGGAGGCGTCCGATTTATATAGGTCGACGATTTGTGTGACGGTCACGCCATTCTCGTCTCTTGAGAGTATTTCTATCGAGTCTCCGGCGGCAACCGTTCCTTCGGTTATTACCATCAGATAGAAACCGGTCCGGCCGCTGTTCAGAAATTCTTTAATAATCTGCGGCCGGCCAAAACGAATCCCGAGCTTGTAGCAAGGCATACGCGGCTGAGTGACCATGAATTCTGCCGAGCCAACTCGAATGCGGTCGCCAATATGGATATCCTCAAACAGGCCGGCGATCGTAAAATTCTCGCCAAAGACGCCCCAAGGTAATTCCATCCCAGGAATTTCTTTGTGCCAGAACTCGTAATGCTCCGATGGATATGCGTAAACCGCCTTGTGCACTCCGCCATGAACGGAAAGGTCTGATTGCTTGTCGCCGTCCAGATTGAGCTTTGTGACTTGGACGTTGCCCGACACAGGCGACTTGAAAATCGATGTCCGCACCAGTCTGCCTTGCCATTCAATTTCGCGTGGTAACCCGACATTAACCGACAATAGCTGAATGGCTGTCACAAGAGGGAACGTCAATGGTTCTAATGCAGAGTCAACTCTGCAGATTGGTGAATTGATGGATTGTTGCCACCTTGACTGTGCGCACAGGACGTGGCCGATGGATCGGTAGGAAAAGCCCTACGCGCAGTCACGACGAAGTCGTGACCCTACCCATGACAGAGCGTGGTATGCACCGGGGGTAGGTCACGATTTCTCACGGGTTTATCGTGATTTTTCGGCACGGTTTGCCTCGCAAATTAAACCGCGTCTTGGACTTAGGGGGGCCCGGGCTAAAGGCTGCATTAACTCTGCCGAACTAAGGTTTTATGGAGGAAGGGCACACACTGAGGCTCAGGCCTGGTGCACCTGTGCCGGAGCCGTGGTTCCCACGTTGACAGAAGCGAACACGATGAAAGTTCCGGCCGCAAAATTGAGGCCGGCCAGATCCGCTAGCGAGTCGTTCTTATCCAAGATATTCAAAGCG
>JBPYFC010000195.1:0-10972 GCA_051984705.1 Chthoniobacterales bacterium
CCACTTCGCCCGCAACGCCCCCGCTTTGCCGCTCTTTCAGAGCGCGTTGGTCCGGATGGCCAACCCAGGGCTGAAGCCCTGGGCTAACGTCGGTCGCCACTTCGTGGCGCCAGTACATTTGGCCAGCGTTGGGTTCAGGTCGCGCAGGAGTGCGAACCCTACCGCGTTACGGCTCGCTGATTCAAAAAGCTATCCGTAACGACATGATGGGCTTTCTGGGTTTCACTCAACAGATAGCTCAATTGTTCTAACAGGGCGTCTTTACGAAGCAGCTCAATCTCTTGCCCGGTGCCGAAATAACTGTACCAATCCAGCCGGCGGATTGAGACGAGCAGTTTATCGATAAATCGGATCGCGGTTTGTCCGGGTTCTGAGCTTTCCGGCAACGAAGCCCGAATCAACTCGGCAGATCGTTCAAGCGCGGAGGCGACCGATCGAGGCATTGCCGCGTTCTGCCATACCAATTCAAGTACCTGGGGAAGCTCAGCTCTGCTTTGGTAAACTCGTCTGTACGCATCCCTGCATCCAAGCAATCGCAGGAAGGCTGACAGCTCGATCTCGCTCGGGTGGGAAGCTTCCAGCCGTTGAGCGATTGATTGTGTCGCTCGGAAACTAGCGTTGGCCGTCGTGATCGCTCGTTCTACGAGCTGTCCTAATTCGCAGAAGCGCCAGCCATCGTCCGCCAGCATCGAAAATCGTGCTGTCGCAAAAAATTGTGGTATCAACGCGATCGTCGTTTCCGATACGCGTCGCGCAACTTTGCGAGCTTCAAGTGTACCGATCTCCGATCGATAACGATTTCGGACAAAAGTCGCCCGCAGTGTTGCGAGCGCCGACCATGCTTCCGGGCTGATCACCTCGCGCAGAGAACCAGCATTTCGTACACTCCGTTTAATCATGAACGCCGCGGACCCCGACTCTTCGACGTTGAGCAGGAGACGGTACCGTTCCAACGGAGTGCTAATGCCTTGTTTTCGTTGTCTGGTACCGTTATCGAGCGGCGGCAACAACTGGCTCCAAAGCGGCCGATAGAGTTTGCGTTCGGTGGGATTGAGTTCTTCGGTCTCGATCGTCTCAATCAATTGGATCATCATCGCCAGGTTAAGCGCCCTCTCCAGATACCTTCCCAGCCAATAGAAACCTTCTGCCACACGGCTTGTTACCGGTCTCGACGGCAAGATCTCTTGACGATGTCTGTGCGCGACAGGAGCCGGCACTGCTTCCCGCAGAATCCAGGTGTCGCGGCTGCTGATCCGCTCTTCACGCTTTTCCTTGACCGTTTGTCGGAACAAACGCGTGAGTGCGCCCGGGAACGCGTCGATCCGTTTTCCATCTCGAACTCCGAAGACAATATGATCTTGTAACGCCGGGATCAGTTTACCATCGGAAAAGCGAGATACCTCGGCGCCTTCGTCGACTGATTGCGCGACAAACAAATGGGGCGCCTTTCGGATTGCCGCTAAAACGTCGCTCAAAGAACTCTGGTCGATCGAGTCTTCTCCGGTGACAGAGTAGAGGCGAAACCGATCAGGCCGTTCGAGAACCATCTCGCGTTGGTCGAGGTCCCCAAGCCAATACGTTTGGATCGTGGGAAGAATTGGAGCTTCGCCCAGATAGAACCGGATAATCGCGTTCGAGTAGTGTAATAAACCGCGGTCATCGGCAAGCTGTGAACCGACTGCGTTAACGATTGAAACGTTTCCGCTGCGGATACAGTGGACGAGGCCGGGTACACCGCCCTCGTTATTAAATGCGAGGGGATCCAAGAGCGAGTCCTCCAATCTGGAGTAGATGACATCGACCCGCTCAAGCCCCGACACGGTTCGCAGGAAGAGCCGGTTATCGAGGACCACCAGGTCACCACTTTCAACCAGCGGGATGCCCATCCTGCGTGCCAGGAAGCTATGCTCGGAATAAAATGGGTCCGCCGGGCCGCGCGTCAGCAACACCACGGCAGGTGCCAGGCGACGCGCGACGGAGCGAAGCGTCATCAAAATCCGGGTCGGCGCATCGATGATGGATTCAATTGGTCGGAACTGGAACACTTCTGGCAGCACTCGCGCCAGAAGCCGCCGATTGTGCAGCATATAGGAGAGGCCGGCCGGGTGTCCCAACAGGTGCTGTTTTACGGCCAACGCCCCGGTAGTGGTTCGGACCAGGCAAAGACCGCTGAGGTGTAGAAAATGTTCCCCGCTTTGCGGCAGACCGACGGCGTTTCTCTGATAGTTCGGACTGCCAAGTATCAAAGGGATCGGCAGAACACCCTGTTTCAGAATTTCGCGTTTATTGTAAACGTCTTGCAGCAAGTGCTCGAATGCTCGGAACCGCTGTTGAAACCCGAGGAGGATCTGATCCCAATCGTCGCTGGAAAAAAGCTGTGGGAGCAAGTCGCAAGACCAAGGCAGGCGTTGTCCTTCCCCGGTGATTTCCGATGTTACACCGAGTTCGCGCGAAACGGCGTCGAGGCGGTCTTCGAGTTCTCGAATCTCGGTTCGATTAAATCCTTGCAGATGAGCGATGAGCTTTGAGTAGAGGAGTTCATCGTCCTGGCTGGGATGCAGGGAGATTTCCATGAAATCAGCGCGTAAAGCTGATGGAGCGCAAGGACGTGGTCAAGCCCGATGGTTGGGGCGAAGCTTCTTTTGTTTTTAATGCGAACCAAAGCCCAGGACAGGTAGGGTCACGATTTATCGTGACTTTCCAACGACTTCCAGAGTGATTTGCCACTCGCGTTTGAGCCTTGCCTCCATAACTATTTCCCGCAATGTTATGGTCCATGTGGCGCCACTCGTACCGCCGAAAACGACCGAGCCGAGGCATTATCGCTGATGAGACGGTCCCCACGGTTATTTTCTTGACAGTTTGCACGAAAAGGAGGCGTCGGTGCCTCGCAAATCCGATGGTCCACGAGCTTCTCCGTTCAATTTGGCTAACTGTGGGGGACTGGGAAGTCGGGCCGTACGTTCTGATGCCTGATCACATTCATTTGTTCGCTTCGCCTGGATTGGTTACTCGCAGTTTCGACCGCTGGATTGCCTATTGGAAATCGTTGTTCACGATTCGTCTTAACGACGAGAATTTTCGATGGCAGCGATACGCGTTCCATCACCGAATTCGGAGCTTTGAGAGTTGCGAACATAAATTTGAATATGTAAGACAAAATCCGGTGCGGGCCGGCTTAGTGGAACAGGCAAAGGATTGGCCATATCAAGGGAAGGTGTTTCGCTGTGAATACTGGTGGTAATTCTGCCCCAAGGAAAATCGGCGCAAACGGCTGTGGTCGTCGCCAGATTTTACGGTGGCACCGGTCTTGGAAAGTCACGATAAATCGTGACCCTACCAGCGCTGGGCCCGGGCCTTTTCTTGCCCACTAGTGCCCGATCCGCCTGATTTTTCAGTTTCCTTCTGTTGGTTTTCGGCTATGACACACCCGCATGGCAGTAAGTGATCGCCAGGCGGCGACGAAGGCCGCTGGGGTTGTCAGTTTCGCGGTGATGCTTAGCCGCATCCTGGGATTGGTGCGCGACCAATGTTTTGCGGCGCTCTTTGGCGCGGGACGCGGTATGGACGCCTTCGTTATTGCCTTTCGTTTACCGAACTTGCTCCGTGATCTGTTTGCAGAGGGAGCTTTGTCGACCGCATTTGTCACAACTTTTTCCCGTAAAATCGCGGTCGAGGGCGATAGCTCGGCTTGGAGCCTTGCTTCGAAGGTTGCGACGTTGACCGCTGTTTTCATGAGCGCCGTGTCACTCCTGGGTATCGTGTTCGCTAGTCCATTAGTCGCTTTTCTGGCCTCAGGATTTCCATTGGAAAAACGCGAGCTGACGGTCGGCCTGACCCAGATCATGTATCCGTTTATTCTTCTGGTTTCATTGGCAGCCCTGGTCATGGGAATGCTGAACGCGAAGAACCGATTTGCCATCCCGGCTCTGGCTTCCTGTTTTTTTAATATCGGCTCAATCGTTGGCGGCGTCGGCATCGGCTATTTGCTGGACCCGAAATTTGGCGATCGCGCGCTCACCGGCTTAGCCATAGGTACCTTGATCGGTGGATTGCTCCAGCTTGCTGTGCAGCTCCCCTCTTTGAAATCTGTCGGTTTTCGTTTCCGGCCAGATTTCCAATGGCGCGACAAAGGTGTAGCAGAAGTTCTCTATCTGATGGCGCCAGCCGTCATCGCCGCCAGCGCGGTGCAGGTTAATGTGATGGTCAACGGGTGGTTTGCCTCTCATCTCGGGGATGGGCCTGTGAGCTGGCTTAATTACTCATTTCGTCTGGTCCAGCTGCCGCTCGGAGTTTTTGGCGTTGCCATTTCGACCGTAACGTTGCCGGTCATTTCCAAGAGCGCCGCGCTCAAAGACGTCACCAATTTCCGCAGCACGCTGGCAAGGGCGCTTCGCCTGGCGTTTTTTCTTACGATCCCATCGACTATCGGACTGGTGGTGTTGGCCAGACCCATCATTCGGGTATTGTACGAGCGCGGACAGTTCTCTCAGCACGCTACCCTGGAGACTGCTTCAGTGCTCCAATACTACACTGTTGGCTTAGCGGCGTACGCCGGAATTAAGGTCTTGGCGCCGGCATTCTACGCGCTCAACAAACCGTATACGCCGATGTTGATCAGCTTTTTTTCAATCGGCCTGAACTTGTTCTTGAATTGGCTGTTTACCTTCCAGTTAAGGTTTGGGCCGCGCGGTCTGGCGCTGTCGACGGGACTGGTGGCTGTCACAAATTTCTTGCTTTATTACGTGATGATGCGGTCCCATTCGCGGCGTCTTGAGACTGGCCGCCTCATCGATAGTTTTGTCAGGATTCTCTTGGCTGCGGGTGTGATGGGAGGGATTTGCTGGGCGGGGAACCGCTACTGGATTTCTGGAATCCACAACAAGCTTCTGGAAATCGTCGCATTGATATCGGTGATCGTGGTCAGCGGACTGGTGTACCTAGGCATCACCTACTTGTTCAAAATTGAAGAGGGCCATGATATTTTTGTCATACTGAAACGCCGTTTTTTGAAACACCCGCAAAACGCCTGAACGCCTAAAGCCGCATATCCCTCCTATGCAGCACATCTACGCCGACCACACGTTTCAGATGGCGTGTGATCAGTTCGACCTCATTGCCGATTACCTCGACATCCCAGCTAACCTGCGGAGCCGGCTGTTGTACCCGAAACGATCTGTCTCTGTCGCTGTTCCAGTCCGCATGGATGATGGAACGACTGAACTGTTTCACGGCTACCGTGTTCAGCACCATCTTTCGATCGGCCCAACCAAAGGCGGAACGCGATTTGCTCCTTCTGTGACAATTGGCGAGGTCGCGGCTCTGGCGATGTGGATGAGCTGGAAATGCGCTCTTGCCGGGCTTCCGTACGGCGGTGCTAAAGGCGGGGTAAACGTTGATCCGAGAAAGCTTTCGGGCGGCGAACTGGAAAGGCTCTCCCGAAGATACATGCAAGAGATGATTCCGTTTATCGGGCCGCACACCGACATCATGGGGCCCGATATGGGCACCAACGAGCAAGTCATGGCCTGGTTCATGGATACCTACTCGGCTTATCGCGGGATCTCAGTGCCGGAAATAGTCACAGGAAAACCGGTCAGCGTTGGAGGAACAGCCGGGCGACGCGAGTCTACCGGTCGGGGCGTAGTCTATCTGATTGAGCGTGCCGCAAACCTAATGAAGATGAAACTCTCAGGCAGGAAGGCGGTCATTCAGGGGTTTGGTAATGTCGGAGCGGTAGCAGCTCAAGGACTAGCTTACAAAAATGGGATGAAGGTGATTGCGGTGAGTGATATCGATGGCGCGTATCATAACGAAGATGGCATCGATATAGACGAAGCTGAGAAGTACGTGCGCAAGCATCGGGGCTTGAAAGGATTTCGCGGAGCTGAACCGATGCCTGCGGACCAAATGCTGATTCTTCCCTGCGACGTCCTTGTACCTGCCGCCGTCAGCGAAGTGATCCATGGCGGTAATGCCGGCAAACTGAAATGTAGAATCCTGGCCGAGGCCGCGAACGGTCCCACGACAGTCGACGCCGACAAAATATTGTTTGAGCGATGGAACGAGATTTTCGTTATCCCGGATATTCTATGCAACGCGGGAGGTGTGATCGTCTCGTACTTTGAATGGATTCAGAGCTTGCAAAGCTTGTTCTGGAACGAGACTGAAGTGGTTGACAGGCTGTTTCGCGTTCTCGAGACTTCTTTTAGTGCAGTGATAAAACGCTCCCGGGACGAGAAAATTCCGCACCGATTCGCCGCGATGGCAATCGGAGTCGAAAGGGTAATGCAAGCGAGAAAAGATCGAGGGTTATTTCCGTGAATGTTTGGACACCGGAGATGGAAATGAGAGTTTGTGTTTGAAGAGTCGAGGAAAGATTTGCCAGACCAATGATCGGTTTTGATCAATCCGAAGAACTTATATAGTGTTCCCAAAAGCAATGAACATCCCCGTGCAAAGCACCGAGCGCCAAACACTCCGGCCGAGGCCGGACCAGACCAAGAGCGAGCCTCAGACAAGCGGCGTTGCCAAGGCCAATAAGCCTCTCTGGTTCAAAGAAGCGATCATTTATCAGCTTCACATCAAAGCTTTCTGTGACGGCAACAATGACGGCATAGGCGATTTCCAAGGTCTGGTAACCAAGCTCGATTACCTGAAGAATCTCGGTGTGACGGCTATCTGGCTCCTACCTTTTTATCCGTCCCCGTTGCGAGACGACGGATACGATATTGCCGATTATTACACCGTCAACCCCTCTTACGGAACGCTGGACGACTTCAAGAGTTTCCTTGATAGAGCCCACCAACTGGATCTCCGGGTAATTACCGAGCTTGTTCTGAATCATACAAGTGACCAGCACGCCTGGTTCCAGAAATCGAGGCGGGCGCAGCCGGGCGATCCGTGGCGCGATTACTATGTCTGGTCGGATAACCCGAAAAAGTACAGTGAAGCGCGAATCATTTTTAAGGATTTTGAAACTAGTAACTGGACTTACGACTCGTTAGCAGGAGCCTACTTTTGGCATCGCTTCTTTTCGCATCAGCCGGATGTGAACTGGGATAATCCGGAAGTTAAAAAAGCGATGTTCGAAGTGGTCGATTTCTGGCTCGATCTGGGAGTGGACGGACTTCGCCTCGACGCAATCCCATACCTGATTGAGCGCGAGGGGACCAGCTGCGAGAACCTGCCGGAAACGCATCAGATCCTGAAAGAGCTCCGGCAACATATCGACTCAAAATACGCGGAACGAATGCTGCTGGCGGAGGCAAATCAATGGCCTGACGATGCAGTCGAATACTTCGGAAAAGGAGACGAATGCCATATGGCGTTCCATTTTCCGGTGATGCCGCGAATGTTCATGTCGCTGCACATGGAGGACCGCTATCCGATCATTGATATTTTGGAGCAAACACCTGCGATCCCGGACAACTGCGGCTGGGCGATGTTTTTGCGGAACCATGACGAGCTGACACTCGAGATGGTCACTGAGGAAGAACGCGACTACATGTACCGCGTGTACGCGCGTGATCCTCGCGCGCGAATCAACCTCGGGATTCGCAGGCGGCTAGCGCCGCTCCTCGGTAATAATCGCAAGAAATTGGAGTTGATTCATTCTCTGCTGTTCTCCCTGCCAGGGAGCCCGATTCTTTACTACGGTGACGAGATCGGGATGGGTGATAACATTTATTTGGGTGATCGCAATGGTGTCCGGACTCCGATGCAATGGAGCGCCGATAAAAACGCAGGATTTTCCCGAGCAAATCCGCACTCGCTCTTTTTGCCGGTTAACATTGATCCCGAGTTCCATTACGAAGCGATTAATGTTGAAGTTCAGGACACCAATCTGTCTTCGTTCTTATGGTGGCTGCGGCGGATAATCGCGATCCGCAAACGATATCCAGCATTGAGTCTAGGCGACCTGCAGATGATCGCGCCCAGCAATCACAAGGTGCTGGCGTTTACCCGCACGTACGAGGGACAAACTGTACTCGCTATTATTAACCTTTCACGATTTTCGCAGGCGGTAGAATTAGACATGAAAACTTGGGCAGGCTGGGTACCGCAGGACACGTTTGGTCATGCCAAGTTTCCAGTGATTCGCGATAGCCCTTACCCGCTGACGCTCGGACCGCACACCGCCTTCTGGCTGTTAATGGTTCCACCGGAGGTGCCTGCTGCCGGCGATGGCGAACGCGTTCTCCCAAATATCCAGTTTAACGGAGAGGCCAGCTGGTGGTTGACGCCAGCCGGAAACCGGTTCCTCGATCGCGAACTGACACAATACATCCGGAATAGCCGCTGGTTTCGCAGCAAGTCTCGCTCGATTACGAACGTCTCTATTGCTGACTTGGTTGAGCTTCCTGAGGAGGGCGGCGGTCAACTGTTGTTGATAGCTTTCAACTACACCGAGGGAGCGCGGGAGTTGTACGCATTGCCGATTCGAGTCGTCTCAGGGGACGAAGCGCGAACCATCCAGGTCGAATATCCTGCAACTGTTATTGCCCGGGTCGGACAAGAGGGGTTGCTGGTTGATGCCACCGCGCATCAAGGATTCCACCGGCTCTTGTTAGACACGGTCGCCGAGGGCCGTTTTTTGAACGGACGATACGGAAAACTAACGTCAGCGAAAAGTTTTCGATGGTCGGAAAAATTTGCGGCTGGTCTTCCACAGTCCTCGCGCATCCTGAAAGTAGAGCAGAGCAACAGCTCGGTGTTATTCGAGGACAAGATCTATCTCAAGCTGTTCCGCAAACTGGAGGAAGGAATCAATCCGGATTTAGAGGTCACACGCCAGCTGAGCGAACGTTGCAATTTTGAGCACGTCCCGACCTACCTTGGTGACATCCAGTACGTTGCGCGTGGGCAAGAGCCGGCTTCTCTGGTCATGATGCAGGCTTCGGTCCCAAATCTGCAGGATGGATGGTCGCATACGCTCGCGGCGATCGGTCGTTATTATGACCGCATCATGTCAGAATCGCAGCTGCCGCCACCTCCGGCCCTTGGCTTGTGGGATGAGGTCCCAGAGCCGTTTCTGACGTTAATCGAAGGGGCTCACTTGGAAAACGTGCGATTATTAGGAGAACGCACGGCTGACTTGCACATCGCGCTGTCGCAAGACACTGAAACGCCGGACTTCGCGCCGGAACCGTTTACGCTGCTGCATCAAAGGTCGATCTATCAGTCAATCCGTGGCGAGATCAAACAGACGATGGCGCTGCTCAACGAAGTCAAAGATCGTCTGGATGACCGGGCAAAACCGTTGGCTGAAGAAGTTTTGAATCGATCATCCGAGCTCAGCTCTTGTCATGACTACCTGCTGCATGAGGCAATTCAGGTGACAAAAATTCGGATTCACGGCGACTATCATTTAGGCCAACTCTTGTTCACCGGAAAAGATTTCGTGATTCTCGATTTCGAAGGTGAACCGGCTCGGCCGATTGGAGAGCGACGGCTGAAGAAATCCGGACTGATCGATGTGGCCGGTATGCTCCGTTCATTTGATTATGCTGCTCACCAGAGCTTGACCGAGGGAAGAACTGTACGCGTGGTTGATCCCGAGATCCTCGATGCCTTTGGCGATCTATGGTCGACCCGAGCAGGCCGGGTCTTTCTTGACGCTTACTTAGCTAAAGCACACGGCGCAGCTTTTGTTCCGAATGACCAAAAGGATCTTCGACTGCTTCTCCGCAGTTTCCTGATCCATAAAGCAGTGTACGAGCTACGCTACGAGTTAAACAATCGGCCAAAGTGGGTTTCAACTCCGCTACGGGGTCTGCTGAGGATATTTCGCTGAGTGGAATGCTGAGTGCGGGTGTGTGTGCGAGTGTGAGTGATTCGTCGCATCTGTGACATTGGTCCCATAGGTCCTATCAGTCCTATCAGGACTATTACTCCCATCCATGAAACTCATTAAGTCCCTCGCGTCGATGCAACGGCTTGCATCTCGACTGCCTCGCCCAACTGTACTGGTCCCAACGATGGGTGCGCTGCACGAAGGGCACATTGCATTGGTTCGCCTGGCGAAACGGCGCGCAGGAAAAAATGGAGCGACTGTCGCTACCATCTTCGTTAACCCGACTCAGTTTGGGCCAAGCGAAGACTTCGCAAAGTATCCCAGACGATTGGAACAAGACTGTGCCTTGCTCAAAGAATCGGGTTGCGACCTGGTTTTCGCTCCGGCAACGGACGACATGTATTTTGCAGATCGCTCAGTTACCGTGACTGAGACAAGCCTGACCACCGTCATGTGCGGTGCATCGCGTCCCGGGCATTTTGCCGGTGTCTGTACAGTTGTATCGAAGCTGTTCAATCTGACACGACCGGATATGGCGGTTTTTGGCGAAAAAGATTTTCAGCAACTCGCGATCATTCGCCGCATGGTGCGGGATTTGAATTTTCCAGTTCAAATCATCTCGCATCCGACCGTTCGAGAACCAGATGGCCTTGCGCTCAGTTCGCGCAATCGGTATCTGACACCGGTACAACGGAACGAGGCGCCAATCATTTACCAAACGCTGTTGCAGGGCGAGCAGAAGGTCTTAGAAGGGGCCGAATCGACCAAGCAGCTTGAGAATTGGATGCGGAAGGAGATCTCTAGTGCTTCGAACGCGAGGGTGGATTACGTCGTCGCGGTCGATCCGGTCACGCTTCGACAGCGAAAGAAGCTAGAGAGACCGGTGCTGCTCGCCGCCGCAGTTTTCTTCGGATCGACGCGGTTGATCGATAACCGGTTGGTTCGGTAGGCAGCCGCGTTGCGGCTGCTGGTCGTCAGTTATCGGTTTTCGGTTGCCGGTTTTCCGACTTCGCACAAGGCTACGTCGGACAGGTCGGTTTTCGGTTCCAGCCCATACGACAGGATCTATCATCGGTAGGGCCGAGATTTATCTCGGCCACGTGCGGCCACCACCCCACCGATTATTTATGGGTTCATCGGTCCGCAATTGGAGGTTTAATAGACAACAGCTTTTGA
>JBPYFC010000196.1:0-2263 GCA_051984705.1 Chthoniobacterales bacterium
TATTTGTCTGCAATGGCCACACCGCAAGTATTGATCGAAGCCACCGCCGATATCGCTCGGCAAGCAAGCAAATTAGTTCTTGCCGCCGGTCTCGAGCCCGTCTTCGACAGTGATCCAAACTTCATCGCCAAAAGAATTTTGCATCAAATTCAGCCCACGCCTGAACAGATATCAGAGAGCGAACCCGTCACGGTTCTCGCCGAACACGTTTGGAAAGTGGCCGACGAGGTACAAAAGCGGTACCAAGAGGGCACAATTGTATATTTTCTGGCCGCGATTTCCGACGAGAAATATCTGCAGCTAATCGCGCATCTTTCGAAAGCCGGCGCCTCCTATAGGCTCAACTTAACGAAATACGTTACCGATGCTGTCGCGCGAATCATCCAAGCTGAGCAAAACGAGGAACCAAGACGAAAACAAGGCCCTTTCGTGCTGGATCATG
The DNA here is from genome assembly GCA_051984705.1 of Chthoniobacterales bacterium. Taxonomy (GTDB): domain Bacteria; phylum Verrucomicrobiota; class Verrucomicrobiia; order Chthoniobacterales; family JAFAMB01; genus JBKPBY01. The sequence goes on from JBPYFC010000196.1 coordinate 443, forward strand.
TCTCCGGGGTTAGCGCACTCGGCAGCGACCTGCGAGACGACCAGACCGGAAAGTTGGATGCAAAGAAAGTAGCGGACCTCTTTGGAATCAGTCTGCCAGATATAGCCAAAGCAGCCGAGCTCACGCCCCAAGCGTTATCCAGCGATCCGACTAACGACCGAGCACAACCTCTTCTCAACCTCTTTGAACGAATCGCCCGGCTACGAGCCTCTCCCCAATTCAAAGAACCTCCTGAGTTGCGGAAATGGTTTCGACGACCGCTTCCAGTGTTAGGCGATCACAGCGCCGAAGACCTTTTCAGGGCCGGCAGACTGGAAGTAGTCGCCGTTAAGGTCGATCAGATGCTCACAGGGGATTTTGGCGGGTAAGCTATCCGCCAGACGCCGCGCTTCCTGCAGCTTGTTCCAGCGGGAATTTATCATCACTAAAGCTCTGGGGAGACTTTTAGTAGCAGGCCGATCCGCAGCAGATCGAGCGATAGAGATGCGCGAGATTAACAAGTACGCCTTCAAATCGTCCCGGTAAGACTTAAGATAACGGTAAGTATTCGTGCGGGCATTCGCCGATCGTTTCGAAAAAAGCCCAACGCGGGCGGTACCGAGCGTTTTGCCAGGCTTCACCTTTGCCATTGCGAAACGAAATCGTAGCGGCTTTGGCGCCTTGGCCGTACGTAAAACTGTATATGAGTGGGGAAATGACAAATCTGCCGGACGATCCCCTCCTGCAAGCTGCACTCAAAACCACTGGAGCAATTGCCTATGAAAAGCGAGCCTTTCGCGTCATTCCGGGCAGCGCGATAGTCCACAACCTTCATTTTGAGCACCTGTGGGCAGGAACCAGCGCTGGACGGTGCAACCCAGCTGGTATTGCCAGACTCTACCTATCAACCGACAGACAAACTGCCCAAACGGAATTTGACTATCACCAAAGACGCTGGGGTCTGGACCCAAAGGATGCCGATTTCTATTCATTCGCCGTCGAAGTCAAGCTGGCTCGCGTGTTAGATCTAGCCGATGACACGACCCGAACTCACCTCGGAATTACGCTAGATCAAATTCTCGAAACTTGGGAACCGGATCCGATCCTCCCTCCGCCTCCGCCAACGCGCCTCCAAGCAATCGGATACTGGGTCTCAAAGGGCTTCGGCAATTTTTCGGCCATTTTGTACCCATCCGCACGACGGAAAACCGGCTGCAATCTCGCAATCTTCAAAGACCAACTCGGTCCTGACGACTCAGTTACTCCGATGAGCGGAAGACCAACCAGGGGCTGGCCATAGTTGGTGGAGGGGTCGTCCCGATCCGGGGTACGACGAGCAAGCCCGCGAGCGTCACCGTTAACGATCAGCCAGCGATTGTTGGGGGCCCAGGGTGGAACACGTTCCAGAAAGACCTGAAGCTTGCAGCCAGGAAACAACTCGATCCAGAACCGATGGCAACGGAACGAAAACGACCAACAATTACACTTTGGTCCAGCTCTCGAAGACAACGATGAGAAGGATTCAGTGATCGTCGTTTGCTGTCAGTTCCTTTTTTGCGACGGCGAGTTCTTTGCGCTGTGCTTCGCTGACTTCGGGATATCGAAGATCTAAGGATGCTAGTGCGTCGATCACAGCGGCGGCGACAACAACTCGGGTGAACCACTTGTTGTCTGCAGGTACGACGTACCATGGCGCATCATCGGACGCCGTGTTGCAGATCATATCCTCATAGGCCTTCATGTAGTCCTTCCAAAAGCCGCGTTCACGCGCATCGTTCGATGAAAACTTCCAGTTTTTAGCCGGATTATCCAGGCGCTCAAGGAAGCGTTTCTTCTGTTCGC
>JBPYFC010000197.1:0-14188 GCA_051984705.1 Chthoniobacterales bacterium
GATTTTACTTCCGAAGGCGGAGCATTACATGCCGCCGTCAAGCCAGTAATGGAATCAACAAATATGCTCCCCAACACGGTAGAGACCGTTCGGCGCGCGCGGGAAGCGGGAGTCACAGTCATTCATGTCCCGATTACCTTTGCCCCGGACTATCGAGAACTCGGTGCACAAATCTATGGCATCCTTCAAGGCGCCAGAGACGGTTCGAGTTTTCGCAAAGGAACTTGGGGAGCAGAGATTGTTGATGATCTAAAACCTGACAAGAATGACATTGTCGTCGAAGGGAAACGGGGCCTCGACGGATTTGCAACCACGAATCTCGATTTCATTCTGAGGAGCAAGAAAATCGATACGATTGTTCTCGGCGGGTTTCTTACCAATTGCTGCGTCGAATCCACGATGCGAACCGGATATGAGCTTGGATACAACGTCATCACGCTGAAGGATTGCTCCGCCGCGGTCAGTGAAGAAGCGCATCGTGGTGCCATTGAACATGATTTTCCCATGTTTTCGCACCCGATGAGTCACAAAGAATTTCTGACAGTGCTGAGCGAGAAAGAACCGGTCGCAGTAGCCTAGACTATGCGCATAGATCGACTTGATCACGTCGAGCTCTGTGTTCCGGACCGACATGAAGCGGCACGGCTATATGAGAGCATCTTCGGCTTCGAGATCCGAAAGGAATTCGAGTTCTGGGCGGAGGATCCCGGTGGACCACTGATGGTCTCCCCAAAAGGTGGAGGGCCAATGCTGGCTCTCTTCCAGGGTGAGCCTATCGGAAAGGAAAGCGGCTTTAGGCGGGTTGCTTTTGGAGCTTCTGGAGCCGACTTTCTTGGCTTCGTTGAGCACTTCAAATCATTGGTACGATCTAAGGAAGAGGCGAGGCTTTGCAGCCTTTCGGAAGTCATCGATCACGGCACTGCTTTTTCGATCTATTTGGCAGACCCGTACGGATATCGGTTCGAGGTTACAACTTATGAACACGAATACGTACGGAAGAACCTAGCCCGGACGTAGTCGAGCTCGCGGTAGCGAACTCGGAAAGTTTAGCCTACGGTCACTCCCGAGGTCTGCGTCTTTGTTACAGGGAATGGCTGCGGACCGAAGTCGTTTACCAATGCCTCGAATTGTAGCAAAGCGCGTTTGAGGTCTAATCCTCCACCGTAGCCAACCAGACTTCCGTCTGCGCCGATGACACGATGGCACGGCACAATGATCGGAATTGGATTCTGCCCGTTTGCCAAGCCGACTGCTCTGGGAACGCTGCCTACGCGCTCAGCCTGTGCCTTGTAAGAAATCGTCTCGCCAAACGGGATTTCAGTTAAGGCTTTCCATGCCCGTACCTGGAAGCTCGTTCCGCGCAAGTTGATCGGTAGCTCGAAAGTCTTCCGTCTGCCTTGAAAATATTCATCCAATTGGCGCTTGGCTTCCGCGAATGGTTCTGCTGAAGGGTCCAGAACTGCATCGGCAACGTCCGAGTCATCTCGATGAAAGGTTGCGGCAATAAGTGCCTTTCCATCTGAGACCAAATGGAGCGCACCAACCGGGCTATTGTAAGTGCAATGGTATTTCATGTTCATTCTCCTTAATTCATGTCGCTAGTGTTAGCTGTCGCCGCGCAGCGATCTGTCTTCCGCCCCGATCGGGCAGTGGCAGAGCTTGGGCATAGTTTGGTGTCACCTTCGGAAGCTCCCGACTGCGCCAAGGCTTCGTCGGACTGGTCGGCGCGACAGGTTCCGCCTTCGCAAGCTTCCCACTTCGCCACGGCTTCGTGGGACTGGTCGGCGCGACAGGTTCCGCCTTCGCAAGCTTCGGCGCGACGCGTTTTTCCAAACTCTTCCATAGATGCATCGCAGCGTAGGCTCGCCAAGGCCGCCAACTCTCGGCCCGCGAAAGCGCTTCCCGAGGTTTTGTCGTGTTGAGCGCTTTGAGAATGCCGAGATCGCTGTGGGGAAAGGCGTCAGGCCAGCCAAAGATCCGCATAGCAAAATAGTGGGCAGTCCAATCGCCGATACCGGGCAAGGCCTTCAATTGGTTTAGCGCTGTCTCAATCGATACTGCGACGTCGAGTGAAATCGCGCCGGTCAGTACCGCTTGCGCCATCGATTGAATAGATTTTGCGCGGGCCCGAGTAATGCCTAGCGAAAGAAATTCCTCCGCGTCAGCTGTCGCAAGGGCCTTCGCTGTCGGCGCCAAATGAGTTAGGCCTGGAAACGGCGTTTGAATCGATTTCCCAAATTTTCTAGTGAGCCTGGCTGCAAATGTTGACGCGGCCGACACACTGATCTGTTGACCGAGAATGGCTCGGATCGCCATTTCGAATCCATCGAATGCGCCGGGAACTCGAAGGCCAGTGTGCTCATTCACAAGATCACCCAGATGAGCAGCGATCGTTTCAGGATCGGCATCGAGATCAAACAGACGGCGCACACGAGCTCGAACATCCATCAGCACCGGAAGCAACGTCACAGATGCCTCCAAGCGCAGCATGCTGTTTGCAGCGTCGTTCTGAACAGCAATCCAACCCTCATGTTTCCCGATTCTAACCGTTCGCCTGTACTCTCCGTTTTCGATCTCTTCGACTCCAGCAAACATTCGTCGCGAAAAAAACGATAGCAGTGAATCCCAATCGAACGGCGTCCGATAAGGCAAGCGGCAACTGCATGAGGTGTCTTCCCGATTCTTTGACGGCTTTGCGCGAAGACGACTCGGAGCAATCCGATACCTCTGGCGAAACAGAGCATTAAATCTGCGAAGGCTGGAAAATCCACTGGCAAATGCGACATCGATCATTGAGAGACTCGTGTCGGTCAGAAGTTGCTTAGCCAAAAGCAGGCGTTGGGTCTGCGCCAATTGAACCGGCGTGACTCCGAGATTTGCTAACAGCACGCGTCTCAGGTGACGATCGCTAACACCAAGGCTTTGAGCTAGGCTCGCCACGTTCCCATCGGTTAACGCGCCTGCTTCAATTTGTTTCACCGCTGCAAACGTCAATCTATCCGCGGAATCAATCGGCGCCTGCCCAGGCGCTAGCTCCGGACGACAACGCAAGCACGGCCGGAATCCGGCTGCCTCCGCTGCGGCAGCGAGTCGAAAAAATTCACAGTGCTTCAGCAAAGGACGTCTCGATCGGCAGATTGGCCGGCAATAAATGCCCGTAGATTTGACGCCGACAAAGAACCGGCCATCAAAGCGGCGATCACGCGTTACAATTGCTTGGTAGTATTGATGCAGTTGCACGGAATCAAATTCGCTTATCAGCTGAATAATGTCTCGCCATTTTCGGACATGCAAATAGTTGCCATTACGATGCCTTGTCGCAACGCGACAAACTATCAAAAGCCAGGGCAAGCGGAGCGACCCAAGTACGCCCCCTCTGCCATCCCTTCAGGATGGTTGCGTGAAAACGAAACATCCCAGGGGTTCTCCGGCCGAGGCCGGATCACCCCTGGCTGAGATCTGTCGTCGCTTCGCGACGGGCTTGAACAGAATCCGCGCCGGTTGCGTCCAAACTTTTAAGCGGATCGCAGACCGGAACAAGGATTAGGGTCATCGGTTTTTGCGATCCGAAAACGTTTTAAGGCTGTCTTTTCTGATGGAGTACAACCCACGTTTCGCTGCGTTGCGAGCCGGTCGCTCCTCAAACCTTTCATCACAGGCAAACCTTGGTTCGCGCCGGAAAGCATTTGTCTTTTTCTGATTTCGATTTTGGCGACCGTGCTCGTGGCCTGGCTCTCTTATGAGTTTTGCGAGGTCCATTTTCTGAAGCTGAAGAACCTATATAAGCCGAAACCAGTGTGTTGCCGCGAAGCGGCAACAAATCTCAGCCAGGGATGATTCCGCCGCAGCGGGCTGGGACCACTTGGTATGTCGTCCTCCTCCAGAAGGCCCTGTCAGGGCCTCAGATAGGGCGTGCTGTGCTCCGCGATTACGATTTTCCCCGACGCTCGATCTCCGACACAGTCCACGCCAGAAACCGTCCCATGCGTCGCATCAGTCCCATACGTCTCCCCCTCATCCGCATCGGCTTAGCCAGATAGCCAAGCACGAGTCTCCAGGCCAGGATCGACAGTCCTATTGCCAACAGCGTCGGAACCAGTAAGGAAAGCAACATTCCCTACCCCTGAAGCAACAATCGGGTGGGATCCTCGATACATTCCTTCACGCGAACCAGAAATGTCACTGCCTCTTTTCCATCGACAACCCGATGGTCGTAGCTAACCGCGAGATACATCATCGGCCGCAGTTCGATCTTGTCACCGACCGCCACGGGCCTGCTCTGGATCTTGTGCATGCCCAGGATTCCGCTCTGCGGTGGATTCAATATCGGTGTGCTCAGCAGCGAACCATAGATTCCTCCGTTGGTGATCGTAAACACGCCCCCCATCAGATCATCCAGCTGCAACTTGCCGTCGCGCGCTTTTGTTGCGTAAGCCGCGACATCCTTTTCTAACGTCGCAAAATCTTTCCGATCGGCGTCACGAACTACTGGAACCACAAGTCCGCGCTCAGTTCCTACCGCAACGCCGATATCGTAGTAATGGTTTTCAACAAGATCGTCCCCATCAATCCTTGTGTTCATCTGGGGAACAGTTTTTAGAGCGTCCACCGCCGCTTTAATGAAGAACGACATGAACCCCAACTTAACTCCGTGGCGTTTCTGGAAGCTATCCTGGTATTGCGCGCGGAGTTTCATGACGGCGCTCATGTCACACTCGTTGAAGGTCGTCAACATTGCGGCATTTTGCTGAGCCATCACCAGTTGCGCCGCGATCTTTTTGCGCAACGGAGTCATCTTCCGGCGGGTTGTTCGCTCAGCGGTCACCGGCTTCTCCGGAGACACTGGAGGGCGACGCTCTGTCATCGCCGTCGGTGCAACCTGAGGCGGCGCTGACGGGGCAGCGCCCTCCAATTCCTTTTTCGGAGCAGTACCGGCCGACCTTGATTCGAGATATTGGACAACGTCAGCCTTGGTCAGCTGCCCGTGTTTCCCGGTACCTGTTACTTCGGAAATTGGAACCTTCTCTTCTTCGACAATTCTTCGCACCGCTGGGGATAACGTCGTTCTGGCCTCTGTCTCCGCATCCTCGGCCGGTACTTTCCGGGCCGCGGCGGTTGCGGGCTCGGCGGTAGACAATTCGGCTTTCGCTCCAGCACTTTCATCTAGCGTCGCGATTACCTGACCGATTTGGACTTCTTGGCCGGCTTCGACCTGAATCTGTAGCCTGCCCGAGCCGGTGGCAGGCACATCTGTAGAAATTTTATCGGTCTCCAGCGCATACAGCGGTTCGCCATCCTGAACAAAGTCGCCGCTGTTCTTATGCCACGCTGAAAGAACACCGGACGTGATCGACTCGCCTACCGCTGGGACTTTTATTTCGATGCTCATGGAGAGAGAATTTCAGGGGAACGACCTCGTTATAAACTGTATGCCTGATGAACAAGATCCTTTTGCTGTTGATCGTGCAAGGCTTTTGCTCCGACCGCCGGACTGGCCGCCGCCGGTCGCCCCGCATAATGGATTTCGCGGCTTAATCCGTTTTCTAAAAGCGGCGCGATGTATGTCCAGGCACCCATATTGCGAGGTTCTTCCTGACACCAAACACATTTGGCCGAGGAGCTAAATCGATTAACTGTCTTCTGGATCGCTTCGACGTTCAGAGGATAAAGCTGTTCTACACGCACCAGAGCAGCTTCTTTGACTTGATTTGTCTCCTGATATTTCAAGAGATCGTAATAAATTTTGCCACAGCAAAAGATTACCCGTTTAACCTCATCCGGTTGGTTGATCAGCGTCGGGCCCAATACCGGTTCGAACTTCGAGCTTGTAAAATCGTCAATATAAGAAACGGCGCGTTCATTTCGCAAGAGCGACTTGGGTGTCATCAGCACCAGGGGCTTTCGGAAATCTCGGCGCACCTGGCGGCGTAGAACGTGAAAATACTGTGCCGGGGTGCTGAGATTGCAGACTTGTATATTATCCTCAGCGCATAGCTGGAGAAATCGCTCCAGGCGAGCGCTGGAATGCTCAGGCCCCTGCCCCTCATATCCATGCGGCAAAAGCAGCACAATGCCGCTTGGACGTTGCCATTTCGACTCAGAGCTGGCGATAAATTGGTCGATCACAACCTGAGCACCATTAGCGAAATCACCGAATTGCGCTTCCCATAAACAAAGCATTTCCGGAAAATCGAGCGAATACCCATAGTCGAATCCTAGTACCGCCACTTCCGATAACATGCTGTTATACACACAGAACCGGGCCTGTCCTTCTCTCAGGTTACATAGAGGTATATAACGTTCGCGAGTTTCGATATCGTAAAGCACAGAGTGCCTCTGGCTAAATGTGCCTCGCCGGCTGTCTTGACCAGAAAGCCGCACCGGGGTCCCCTCGCTAAGTAACGAACCGAGAGCCAGCGCCTCAGCGAAAGCCCAGTCATATGGACCTCCGTCGGCGTGAAGATTACGCCGCCGATCAAGCATCATTTTCTTGATCTGCGGTTGCACGCGAAAGCCTTGCGGGACTTGGGTAATCCGTTCGACGATCAGGTCGATTTCTTCTTTCGGAACGCGCGTTTCCGGCTCGCTATGGCTGTATGGGGGCTGGAATACAGCCGCAGAGTCCTCGAAGCTCCGATGGAAATCTTTCTTCGATTTAATTTCCGACGTCTGTACGTCGCTCAGGGCTGTCTCAAGCCGCCTGCGAAACTCTTTCTCGAGTGCTCCCGCCTCAGCGGCTGTCAGGACGCCCGACTGCAGCATCCGTTCACGAAAAACTTTGGTAACCGGCAAATGCTTTGAGATTAGCTTGTACAGCTTCGGCTGGGTAAAGCTTGGCTCATCGGTTTCGTTGTGTCCATAACGCCGGTAGCAATACATGTCGACGACGACATCGCGCGAAAACTTCTGCCGAAAATCAAAAGCGATCTTGGTCACGAACTCTACTGCAATCGGATCGTCTCCATTCACGTGAAAGATCGGCGCTTCGATCATCTTAGCAACGTCCGTACAGTACATGGTCGAACGAGCATCGGCCGGTAATGTGGTAAAGCCGATCTGATTGTTCACGATGACGTGAACCGTACCGCCCGTTTCGTAGCCTTTGAGCTGTGAAAGGTTCAGAACCTCCGCGACCACCCCCTGCCCGGCGAATGCCGCATCTCCGTGAATGAGCAGCGGAAGCACCTTCTTTCGATGTTCGGTATCCTTCAAGATACGCTGACGCGCTCGCGCTTTGCCTTCCGCAACCGGGTTAACAATTTCCAGATGGCTCGGATTGGCCGTCAATCGAATCGCTATTTCCGCTCCATCGGCAGTTCGACGAACACTTTCGTAACCGAGGTGATATTTTACGTCTCCATCTCCCGCGACCAGATCAGGGATATAGTTTTCCGAAAATTCGTTAAAGATCGTCTTGTAAGACTTTTGAAGAAAATTGGCCAGGACTGTGAGGCGCCCGCGGTGCGCCATCCCCATAACAATTTCTTGAATTCCTGAGCGTGGACAACCAGCGAGGATGGTCTCCAAGACTACCATCAGACTCTCTCCGCCCTGCAAAGAAAACCTCTTTTGGCCGATGAACTTGGTATGAACGAACTGCTCGAAAGTTTCTGCCTCCATGAGGCATCGCAGCAGCTCAAGTTGCGCCTTTGCCTCGGGAGCTGGCGCGCCAAATCTCTGTTCAACTCTTGCTCGCACCCACTCTCGAACCGTTTCGTCCTGAATGTGCATGAACTCAATGCCAATTGGGCCGCTGTAAATAGTTCGAAGCGCATCGACCAATTCGCCCAACGTCATCGTCCTTCCATCCTGGAAATAGCGTGACGAAACCTGAGTATTGAGCGGGACATCCCCTAGCCCGAGTTCTTTCAAACTCAACGCCGGCTGCTCAGGCTTTTCTTCGCTCATCGGCTCGACCGCCGCCTGCGTATGCCCCAGAATCCGATACTTGAATACCAGGCTGTCGACACGGGCTCTAAGTTCATCGGCCTGATCCGTGCGCGCCGGCGAAACTGCGGCAACGGCTTCACCATTTGTTGCGGGAGAAGAGCCTAACTCAAAACCTTCAAAAAATGCGGACCAGCTCGGGTCGACTAGTGTGGGATCCTGTTTCCAACGTTTGTAATACTCGTCGAGAAGATCGGCATTCCAATCGTTCAAATACGAAGTTTTCATGTAAGAGGCTGAAAAAGGGCCGAGAACTCGCATTCTAGTTCAGTCCGGCCCAAACGCAAAATAGCATAAATTGAGGAGTCAGGAGCCAGAATTCAGTCAGGTGGAAACGCCGAGAGCACACTGGCTCCTGGCTCCTGACTCCTGTATTCTGGCTCCTGACTCCTCTTTAAATGATCAAGGTCGAACACCTTACTAAGAAATACCCCTCCACGACTGCGATTGAAGACTTGAATTTCGAGGTCGCCAAAGGAGAAATTGTCGGTCTTCTCGGCCCAAACGGTGCAGGAAAGACTACCACGATGAGGATCCTGAGCGGATTCATACCAGCGACCAGCGGGTTGGCTTCCGTGGCTGGGTACGACGTCTTTCGAGATTCATTGAAGGCACGTATGCATCTCGGTTACCTGCCGGAGAACATTCCTTTGTATGGAGAGATGCGGGTTCGAGAATACTTGCGCTATCGCGGGTCACTGAAGGGGCTCTCGGGAAAAAAGCTCCGGGAACGCATCGACGCCGTGCAAGAACTCTGCAGCGTAAAAGAAGTCGAAAAGAGACCGATCTCAACACTTTCAAAGGGGTATAAACAGAGAGTCGGTCTGGCGGAAACAATGATCCATCAGCCACCGTTGCTTATTCTAGACGAACCAACGCTCGGCCTTGATCCAAACCAGATTCGGCAAGTGCGCGAGTTGATCAGGTCGCTGGGAGAAAAGCACACAATCTTGCTTTCGACCCACATTCTCTCCGAGGCGGAAATGACTTGTACGCGAGTCATCATCGTGAATAAAGGACACATTCAGGCTTCAGACACGCCTGCGAATCTGATCGGCCAGATTCGCACGTCTGGGAATGTCTGCCTGGAAGCGAAGACAGGAAACGATAATCCGATCGAATTCCTCACCAGGATCCATGGGATCAAAGAAGTCAGCCTGCGCTTGGAAGGTGGCTGGCAAATCTGTTCGATTCGCGTCGATGCGAGCTCGGACCCGCGAGAGGAAATCTTCGCGCTGGCAACCGAACGCCGCTGGATTCTGCGGGAGCTAACGCGAGAACGGGCGACGCTGGAAGATGCATTTGTAGAGATAATTCAAGATTGAGGCGGCGGGGAGCTCCGCTGCCTTCCGATGATGAACTATCCTGACATCGTCGACAGGGCGGAGCCTCGTCCCGCGGCCGCTGGACTCGTGCGTGTAACCGACCCTCGAGGTCACGACAAATCGCGACTGTGCGTTTGACTTGATGCCCTCCAGGTCCCGAAAATCTCGCAAACCCGCAATGTTTGTGACAATTTCGGCCTCGTGCGCCGATTGATAATTTTGCTGCGTAAAGAACTTTTCACCCTTTTCTTCTCGCCGATTGCCTATGTAACTCTCTTCTTTTTTCTTATCCTTAATGGACTCTCTTTCTGGTTTGCAATTGTCTCCCTGAACCACGCTCCCGCTGAAAATACGATTGGTCAGGTATTCTTTAACACCGTCCTATTCTGGATGGCCTACTTGCTTGTGTTCCCGTTAATCACCATGCGGCTGTTCGCGGAGGAATTTAAACTCGGTACGATCGAAACGTTGATGACTGCCCCAGTCCGAGACATTGAAGTCGTCTTATCGAAATTCTTCGCGGCCTTTCTGTTTTACCTCTGCCTCTGGTTGCCGAGTTTGCTTTATTTCCTTGTATTCTCCAGGCTCGGAAACCGGGCAGCAATTGGATCGGCAGGACAGCTCTGGGCTCCGTATCTTCTGCTGCTTGTAACAGGGGCGTTCAACGTCGCGCTCGGCTGCTTGGCATCCGCCCTTACATCAAATCAAATCGTTGCCGCCACGATCTCGTTCGTCTTGACGACTGGATTCTTCTTTCTAACCCTGGCTCATTATCTAGCGAGCCGAGCGTCGCCGCTCTGGCGAGAGATCGCCGCATCCCTATCGCAAGTCGATCACATGGAATCGTTCTCGAGCGGAATCGTCGACTCGAGGGCGCTGGTCTTTTACCCAAGCATGGCGTTACTCTTTATTTTTATTACATTTCACATCTTCCAATCGCGCCGTTGGAAAGCATGAGCACCCCTCCTCCCTCCAAGCCCCGCCGCATCCGGCGTTTCTGGATCGGGGTAAACGTCGTGCGGCAGATTCTGATCATGATCGCAATCGTCGCGATGATCAATTATCTGGGCTTCAACTGGTACCAGCGTTGGGATCTGTCCAGAAACCATAAGTATACTCTATCCTCGCTAACCCATAATGTACTGAACTCACTGACCAAAGATGTTGCGATCTCTGTTTTCTTTTCGCCAGCTTCCCGGAACCTCAGTTCACAACTTTACGATGACGTCCAGAATCTTCTGCGCGAGTACGAGCTAGCCGGTCACCGCAGGATTCATGTCGAGAGCATCGATCCTTACCGCGACTTAACCCGGGCTCGAGCGATCGAGGCGAAATATCGGCTTGGATCACAGGAGAACTTGCTGATCATCGATTATCAGGGACATACAAAGATTCTCCACCTGGCCGATCTGGCTGAGTATGATCAGACCGGAGTTTCCAGTAACACCCCGCAGATACGAGCGTTTCGCGGGGAACAAGCGATAACCAGCGCGCTAACTGAGCTGATCGAAGGAACGGTGGTAAGAATCGGAGTAATCATGGGCCACGGCGAACCTTCAGTAGCTGGCGACACGCCGCTGAGCCAGTTGCGTCAATATGTGGAACGCCAGAACATGCGACTCGAAGCGTTACAGCTCGAAAAAATCTCCCCGGACTATGGAGCCCTACTTCTAGTAGGCCCGAAATATGATCTGAACGAACATGACCTTGCGTTTTTGCGCAAATTCTGGAATGAGCAGGGGCGGCTGCTTGTACTGCTGGATCCAAAAGTAAAGACACCGAAACTTAACGCCTTCCTGGCAGAATTTGGTGTTAGACCTGATCCGAATCTGATCGTTACAAAAATAAAACCTGGAATCGAAGAGAGCTCGAATAATCTGGACGTGTACGCACAGTTTCTTCCCGAGACAAGCTTCTTAAGGTCGCTCAGCCAGGCAACCGGTTATTTCCCAGGTGGCACTTGCTCACTCTCGATTGATGAATCGAAGATTGCTCAGTCCGGAATTACGGCAAGCAGAGCACTGACGCCAGTCCCTTCTGACTATTGGGGGAGCAAAGACGCTATCCTAAATCTTTCAAATGTACCCGGCTATCGCCAGGGCATCGATTTTCCTCCGCCTCTCTTCTTTGGCGTCGCCTTGGAAAAGGGTGCAATCAGGGACGCGCGTGTTCAGGTAAAATCATCTTCGCGAATGTTGATAGTCGGAAACGCCGATTTCTTGCGTGATGACGCGCTAACGCAGTCAGCTCCGAATCTCGATTTTGCGTTGTTGAGTTTAAATTGGCTAACCGATCGTGAAAGGTTTCTGGCGATTGCTCCTAAAACGCCGCGTTCGTTCACCTTAAATCTTTCTAACGCGCAAATGAACCGCATCGTCTTAATCACAGTTGGTGGACTACCACTCCTGGTCGGCTTGTTGGGTGTGGCAGTCTGGACGATCCGCCGGCGGTAGCCAGTGGATTCGGGAGATGAGATGAAGCTAAGAACAACATTTTTCCTTCTGGTCATCGCGCTGGTACTGGCCGGCCTGATTTTCTTTCTGGATCGGTCGGTGCAAAGCCCTCGAGAGCTTAACGAGCGTTCGGCTCGTCTCCTGGCTGTCGATCCTAATCAAGTCCGCGGATTTACAATCCACAACGGTGAACAACTTATTAAAGCCAGGAACGATGGTGACGATTGGAAGCTCGTCGCCCCCTGGAATGACGCCGCGGATATCAGCGTTGTCGATCAGCTATTGACCGCCGCTCAATTTCTGCGACCGGATGCAGTCATTGATGATCTCGGAAAAGGAGACGCCAAGAGAGACAAACTTCGGGACTTCGGCCTCAACAAATCGAAGCTGCGTTTGAAACTCGACGGGAAAGAGATGCCGGGCGAGATACAATTTGGTCACGAAACTCCGGTCGAAGGAAAAAGCTATATCCGCATCCAAGACGAAGACGCTGTTTACGTTGTCAGCGATGAATTGAAGAACATTGTATCAAAAAATACCGAAGATTTTCGCGATCATCGTCTGCTTCCGATCCCCACAAATTTGATCGATCGCATCATCATCCACGTGCGTGGCGGCGAGATAGAGCTGATAAAAGCCCAGGACAATTGGCAGATAACGCGCCCAATCAAAGCGCGTGCAAGCAACGAAGCCGTTGGAACATTACTGAGCAAGATTAGTCAAACTGCCATCGCGTCTTTTGTACCGAATGACAAAGCAAATTGGGCCGGTTTTGATAATCCAACCAAGGTGATCACGCTGCTTGCAGGCGAGGAGGAGAAAACCGAGATCCAAATAGGGAACAGTGTTCCGTCAGACGCGCAAAAAGTGTTTGCGCGCCTGCCCGACCGAAACAGCGTGATCGAGGTTGACAAAAGCTTCGCTGACCTTCTCGAGATTGCCCCCAATGATCTGCGAGATCGCAAGATCGCCCGACTTAATCCAGACCTGATTGATCGCATAGCAATTGAAAAATCTGGTCAACCGAGAATCCTGTTGGGACGCACGGAGGATCACTGGACTTTCCTTGAACCTGACAATTCGCCAGCCAATGGAAACGCGGCGAATCGTCTCATCGAAGCGATTAATCAGAGCACAGTGGCCAACTTCATTTCCGATACCGCAACTGATCTCGCTCGATATGGTCTGGATCAGCCGAGTCTCAAACTTGTTTTTAGTTCATATTCCTCTGAAAACACTGCTGAAGCCAACGCTGGTGAAACAGTTCTTTCTACTCTGGTTTTCGGCAAATCGGAGAACGGAATCACCTACGCGCGCCTCGAAGAAGAACCTTACGTCTTTTCGGTGTCGAATGACGTCGTTGCTGCCATCCCGGCTACAGATCTGCAGTTCAGAGGCAAATAGTCGCCGTCACTTCTTCCCCGTATAGAGCGTTACAATCCCAAACGACAACGGCGTTGCGTGACAATCGCTGAAGCCACAGCATGTCATCAATTCAACCATCGTCTCCCCTTTTGGGAACGCTTCGATGCTGTCTCCAAAATATTGATACGCCTCGGGCGAACCAGTGACCCAACCCGCCAACTTAGGCAGGATGCGGTGCAGATAGAAACGGTAGAACGGAAGGAGCGGCTGCTTCGGGAGAGAAAAATCTAGAATCAATACATGACCGTTCTGTCGGAGAACGCGACGCATTTCTCCCAACGCCGTCTCCCAGGAAGCCATGTTTCGCAACCCGAATGCAACGGTCACCGCGTCGAATTGGTCCTCGCCGAAAGGCAGCGCCAACCCGTCAGCCGCGACCAATCCTTTGATTCCCCGTTGGCGAGCTATAACGAGCATCGGAAGGCAGAAATCGGCCCCAACAACACGAGCGTCAGGATTTTGTCGGAGGATCTCAAGAGCAAGGGCCCCGCTGCCAGTTGCCAGATCTAAAACGTCTGCCGGCTTCCAGGCGGCCACCTCGCGCCCGACGCGACGCCTCCAAAGCGCGTCCGTTCCTAGACTGAGCAGCGTGTTCGCCAAATCATATCTTGGTGCGATCCGCGCAAACATTCGCTGGATGCTACTCGGTTCTTCCTGCGAAAATGCTGATTGCATTTTTTGACTGCTCACGAGAGGACTCGAACCTCCACGGGTTGCCCCATACGGTCCTGAGCCGTACGCGTCTGCCAATTCCGCCACGTGAGCGAGGAGGATGGGAAAGTATCGGAGTAGAACCGATTGTAAAGGATCGATTTTGCGGGGCTGGTCAGCTGCCGCGCGTACGAGGTCGCGATAAAACGCGACCCTACCTGCGATTGCTATCAAACATCAAACCCTAAGCCAGCAACCGAAAACTGAAAACCGACAACAGCCGCCCTGAAGGGGCAGCTAATTCAACCGCATCGGCATCAAGACATACAAAAACGGTCCGGCAATCTTGATGACGCCTGGACTCATTTCATCGATCAGGTCCAGATA
>JBPYFC010000198.1:0-2962 GCA_051984705.1 Chthoniobacterales bacterium
AATCTGCTGAGTGGCAATTCGGAAGCTTTCGCCCAGCTCAAATGAAAACCGCCGAAACATAAAATCCAGAACTCGGAACTCAGAACTCAGGACCCAGGAGATTGGGGGGCTGAATCTTGTGTTCTGCGTTCTCCACTTCGTAATCGCTCTCAATAAGCCCGTCGCGCAGCCGGATCACTCGTCTGGCGTGTCGAGCAATATCATTTTCGTGAGTCACCAGCACAATCGTGTTCCCATGCGAATAGAGATTGTCAAAGAGGGTCATAATTTCTTCACCGGTTCGCGAATCGAGATTTCCAGTCGGTTCGTCCGCTAGAATGATGGAAGGGCGGGTTACCAGGGCCCGGGCAATCGCAACCCGTTGGCACTGGCCACCTGACAACTCGGTTGGCTTGTGAAAAAGTCGGTCTCCTAAACCGACCGATTGCAGGGCCTGTTCTGCTCTTTTTTGCCGCTCGTCCGAGGGTACACCGGCATAGATCAGCGGAAGCTCAACGTTTCGTAAGCTGGTTGAGCGAGGCAAAAGGTTGAAGGTTTGAAACACGAACCCAATCTCACGATTTCGGATTGCGGCGAGTTCGTCGTCGTTCATGGCCGCAACATCCTTTCCGTTGAACTCATAGTGTCCGGCAGTTGGAGTATCGAGACACCCAATCATGTTCATCAAAGTCGATTTGCCGCTTCCAGAGGGGCCCATGATCGCCAGGTATTCATTGCGGTGAATCCGCAGATCGACTTCTTTCAGGGCGCGGATCAGCGTTTGCCCCATCTCATAGTCCTTGGTGATCCGCTCAATTCGGATCACCAAGTTTCCTTTGGGACGAGAGGCTTTTTTGCCGGACATTAGCGCGTTGTCGTGCATGCCTGCTTGCCAACTAGTGGAACACCTTCGAGCATAGGATAACAGAATTTCGAAGCTCGAAGCTCGAAGCTTGAAGTCGAATGAATCGCCAAACCTTCGAGCTTCGCAATTCAAGATTCGAGATTCGAAATTCCTGCATTCGCTGCACTAGCTGCCGCTCTTCGGTTTCTCTATCTCGACCTGCTTGCCATCCTTGAGCTCCTTACTGATCGCCGTGTAAGAACCGGACACGACTTCGTCTCCATCCTTTATTCCGGAACGGACCTCGACATAATTGTTATCGGCGATACCGGTCGTCACCGGGACCATCCTTACTTTTTGACCTTCCTTGACGAAAACAACGCGCTGCAGTTCTCTGCGCACCTGTTTATCCGCTTCCGTCTCGCTAATACCCATGTCGCGCTGGCGGCTTTCTTTAAGCTGCTCTGCGGTCTTTCCACCTTCTTTGCTCCGAATCGTTACCGACTGAATTGGGACAGAAACCACGTGTTTGACAGTCTGGGTCTCGATATCAACGCTCGCGCTCATTCCCGGGCGCAATTCAACGTCCGGGTTGTCCACCGTAATACGTACCTCGAAATTTGTTACTTCCTGCTGGGTTCCCTCGCTCTTTACAGTCGCGGTGCTGGCGATCTGTCGCACCGCTCCCTTTAACTCTTTGCCGTTGTATGCATCGACGCGAATTCGAACAGGCTCGCCTACTTCCACATTCACCACATCGTTCTCATTCACATCGACACGGGCTTCCATCGTCCCGAGATCAGCGACACGCATCACCTCAGTTCCCGCAAAGCTGCCAGTCGCGACAACCCGTTCACCGATTTCGCTGCTCAGCACGCTGATCGTCCCGTCAATCGGCGAGAAAATCTGGCACTTGGCCAAAAGATCTTTGTTGGAATCGAGGTTACTCTTTGCGACATCGATTTGATGCAGGGAAGCGTCGTACGAAGAAGCCGAAACTTGCGACTTTGTTTCTGCTGCTTTGTAGTCAGCTTCCGACATCAGCTTTTTCGCGTAGAGATCCTTAGCGCGCCGCAAATCGAGTTCGTCGTTGAGCATCTGCGCTTTGATTTGAAGGCTGGCAGCCTTGGCGGCGCTAAGCGCTGCTTCCGTTTGCTTCACCCCGGCGATATAGTTATCCGGCTTGATCTTGACCAGGAGGTCCCCCTTTTTGACCTTCTGTCCTACCACCACTGGCATTTCGGTGATCTCGCCGGCAACCTCCGGCGAAATCTTAACCTCGACCTTAGGCCGAATTTTTCCGGTCGCCGAAACGAGCTGGGTCAGGTCCCGAATGGCCGCTTTTTCCGTCGTTATCGGAACAGGCTTCGGCCCTTGTCTGATGATAAGGACAATAGCAGCGACTATCAAAACTCCGACTCCCAGGAATACCCAGCGTTTCCATTTCTTCCGCTTCCTTCTTACAGCGGGCGCCGTCGCAATCGGTTGATGCATGCGAGAGTCCTCGAGCCGGGGGGCCTTAAAGCCGAACAAGCTGAGTTCTGGACTATGGTTAACGTTCCAGGCAAAGGCAAGTGCAATCCATAATGCAATGTGGATAACAATGTTTCGAATTGGTAAGAAATGGGATTAACACGCTACGTCTGCAGCCACACGCACGAGGTCGCTACCTCACGCCTCTTTCCACCAACAAATACACATGGATCCGCTCAGGAGTTGCAGATTTTCACTGAAACAGTTAGTGAACCAACGTGACCTTTGGTTTTCTAGGATTCGGCAAAATGGCCTCAGCCCTCGTTCGCGGGATGCTGCAGGCGAGCGCGTGCAAACCGGATCAAATCTTTGTCATCAATCGTCATCCGGAAACGATTCAAGCGGAAGCTAAACAATACAATCTTAAGCTAGCGCGCTCGCCGGAAGATCTGGTGGAACAGTCAGACGTTATCGTACTTGGCACAAAGCCGGCCGATTCGCTCCAAGTGCTCCGTGAGGTTCGGCCTTCTCTGGATGGCAAGCTGCTTATCTCGGTTGCCGCAGGAGTAACGCTTCAAGGTCTCCAGGAGGCCGGAGGCCATCGGACCCGCGTTATTCGAGCGATGCCGAATACGCCGTCTCTGGTGATGACAGGGGCTACATGCT
>JBPYFC010000199.1:0-2021 GCA_051984705.1 Chthoniobacterales bacterium
GACCAGAAAATGGAAAAGCTCCTGGAAGATTGTGCAGTTTCACTCCGTCCATTGTTCGCGAGCCAGCAAGATTAGGTTGAGGTTGCCACGCCAGAAACATGTTCGTCGCCCGCGCAGGGCGCGAAACACCTAACTACCCGAGCAATTCTGATTTACTTTCCTTTCGCGGCTCCTTTGCTACCTGCAAAAGCTCATCCAGCCTCGCAGCATCAGGTTGAGTCTCCCCTCGCTCAATTTGATGAACCAGGTCAGTTATCGCTGCGTTCATCGGCACCGGGATTCCGATCTGTTTTCCCACCTGTGCGACATACCCGTTGATGAAATCAATCTCGGTCAGTCTGCCCCGCTCGAAGTCCTGTAGCATCGATGGTTTACCGCGTCCATAAACTCCCATAATCTGGTCGAGCCAAACATTGTAATCCTTGCCTGGAACAATTGCGCCATTCCAGCCAGGTGGAATCGGTTCGACAATCATTCGCTCCGGAGGAGTTCCGTTTTTCAGCGCGACCGATAAAGCCTCATCGTAGGTTCGCTCAAAGACTTCTTTGCGTCCAACGACGGTTAGTAGTCGCCGGCGCCCACACTGTTCCCGGCACCACGAGAACCGCGCCCTCGTCGACCACCGCCGCCTGATTCTTGACTTGTATTGCTGTTCGCAGCAGATCGCGAGAATGCCGCGTTCGGATCAGTGATCTCGTTTCTTCCTGCCGATCCGCTTTGGCACCCTGCAAGGGACCCGATCGTTACACACAGAGAAATGAACCCTGCCGCCGATACTAATTCCTTACGCATAGACAAAAATTGACGGAACACTGGTGAACGCAGTTTCGATGTCTTTCAACTCAAAAAAACTGCTGAACGATACGCAGTGCTTCGGGCCTGGCGCCTTCCCGAATATCGGAAAATGCGTAAGCTGCTCCCATGAAGTCCGACAATCCTCGAATACCGGTCATTATCGACACTGACCCGGGTCAGGATGATGCCGTGGCCATCCTGTTCGCGTTAGCGGCAAAGGACCAATTGGATGTTCTCGGTATCACCACCGTCTCCGGGAACGTGCCTCTGGGGCTCACAACTCGGAATGCTCGGATCATCGTGGATTGGTCGGGCAGAACAGATGTGGCTGTCTACTCTGGATGCGCGCGCCCGCTGTTGCGGCCTCTGTACACGGCAGAAAGTGTCCACGGGAAGGAAGGCTTGGAAGGTGTTCCTTTGCACGAACCAAAGACCCCCCTGCAAGAAAAACACGCAGTCGACTTCTTAGTCAGTACCCTCTCTCAGGCTCCCGACCACGCGGTTACCATCTGTTGTATCGGACCGCTAACCAACCTTGCATGTGCGCTTACTCAGGCCCCAGAGATCGTCCGCGGGATAAAAGAGCTGGTCATCATGGGAGGCGCTTACTTCGTTCGAGGGAACATCACTCCAACTGCTGAGTTCAACATTTACGTCGATCCGCATGCTGCCGCTATTGTGTTTGCTAGTGGAATACCAATCGTTGTTTTTCCTCTCGATGTAACCCATAAAGTGCTGGCTACGAATGTCCGAATAGAAGCACTGGGAAATACAGGCAACAATGCCGGCCGGCTGATTTCCCAAATTCTTACCTGCTACGAGCGACGGACGACGGCGAAATCCGATTCACCAGAGGGCCCTCTCCACGATCCTTGCACGATCGCGTACCTGATTGAGCCGACACTGTTCTCTGGCCGGCGCGTTAGTGTGCGCGTCGAAACCAGCAGCGAATTAACGCTCGGAGAAACTGTAGTGGATTGGAATCAAAAGACGCCTCACGCACCGAACGCCCTTTGGATTACAGAAGCCGATTCAGACCGCTTCTTTTCGCTGCTGACCAGGTTCGTGTCGCGGTTGCCATGATTCGATTTCGTAAGACGCTCGCTTTTTGCTATTAATGAATATTAACCATGAGATTATAGTTGCAGAATGGCCAACAGCTCCCGCGTCTTCTCCCCATCACGTGTCGTCAATATTGCCGATTTACGAACCATCGCTAAACGTCG
>JBPYFC010000200.1:0-5599 GCA_051984705.1 Chthoniobacterales bacterium
AACAGCTTAACCGACCGGACTAAATCTTCCGGAGTGTCGAAGATTAAATTTTCTTTAAGCTGACCGGATTCGCGTGAGATTAGGAAAGGGAATGCAAAGTGAATGCACCGGAGTGGCTCGACTACATAGACCATACGGGTGACGCTGGAATTCTGCTGCGAGCAGAGAACCTGAGACAGCTGTTCGAGCGAGCGGCCTGGGGAATGTTCTCGCTACTCACGAATGTCGCCGAAATCCGACTCGTGGAGGAGACGCGCATTCAAGTTGAGGCGAACGATTTACCGGCGCTTATGCTGGCATGGCTCTCAGAATTGAACTATCGGCACGTGACCGAGCATCGGTTGTTCGGCAAATTTGAAGTCTTCGTGATCAGCGACCAGATGGTCTTTGCGGAGGTATCAGGCGAAGCGATCAACTCGGATCGGCACACCATTTTTACGGAAATCAAGGCGGTCACATTTCACGGTTTGAGACTGGAGAAATCTGACAACGGCTGGGAAGCGCAGATTATATTTGATTTGTAAGACCGGGAGTTGGGCGATTTTGGGGACAAGGATAACGGATTACGGATCACGGATTCCCGATTACGATTACGACGACGAGGACGAGGAGGATTACGACGACGAGGATATGCAGTACGACGTGCAAAGAGTGACTGACTACCTTTGGGAGTTGGCACCAAGCGGCGGTATGCGAGTTCCGGCCAGGATCTACGCGACGGAAGCGATGTTGCCGCAGATACTGAGCGACAACGCTCCGCAACAAGCGGCAAATGTTGCCCATCTTCCAGGGATAGTGAAAGCATCGCTGGCGATGCCGGACATCCATTGGGGTTACGGGTTTCCGATAGGTGGAGTTGCTGCATTTGATCTGGAGTCCGGCGTCATATCACCCGGCGGTGTTGGCTACGATATCAACTGCGGTGTCAGACTGATGGCCTCGCGAGTGCCCCGTCAACAGATAGTTCCAAAGATGCGGGAGTTGGTGAATCAGCTCTTCCGGGATGTGCCGAGCGGAGTCGGGTCGGCCGGAGCGCTGAAGACTACTGTCAGTCAACTGCGACGTGTGGCCGAGCAAGGCGCGCGATGGTCGATAGAAAACGGCTTTGGTAGCGAGACCGACCTTGCTCACATAGAGGAAAACGGATGCAATGCCGGAGCCGACGCTGCGCAAGTATCGGAACGTGCATGGAAAAGAGGCGAAGAACAGCTAGGTACGCTCGGCTCGGGGAACCATTTCCTGGAGGTCGGGTACGTTGCTGAAATTTATGATGCTGAGGCCGCGGACGTACTGGGGCTCGTTCCGGACCAGATTACCGTGATCATTCACTGTGGATCGCGTGGGTTTGGTTATCAGGTCTGCAGCGATTACCTCGATGTGATGGATCGGGCGGTGAAGAAATACAAAATTGCGTTGCCGGACCGTCAATTGGCCTGCGCGCCGATTAGCTCCGCCGAAGGTCAAAGCTATCTCGGAGCGATGTGCTGTGCGGTGAACTATGCTTTTGCCAATCGACAAGTGATCGCGCATCGGGTGCGTTCTGCATTTGAGAGAGCGCTGGGAATGAGTCGCGAGGATGTCGGGTTATGGACCGTTTATGAAGTTGCTCACAATATCGCAAAGATCGAGATGCATACCATCGATAGAGTCGAGACGAAGGTATGCGTACATCGCAAAGGAGCCACTCGGGCGTTCGCGCCGGGCTCTCCGGAGATACCGCCGGAGTTCCAGAAGATAGGGCAACCTGTGTTGATTCCGGGGGATATGGGCCGCTATTCGTATGTGCTCACCGGGACCGCAAAAGCGATGGAGGAGACTTTTGGCAGCACGTGCCACGGAGCGGGTCGCGCGATGAGTCGAGTCAAAGCGAAGAAAGCAGCTGGAGGTCGCAACATCGTTCGGGAGATGGAATCGCGAGGAATCATCGTTCGAGGACAGAGCCGGCGTACGATCGACGAGGAAATTTCTGAGGCGTACAAAGATGTTTCGAATGTGGTGGACGCGTGCTCGTTGGCAGGGATTTCGCGGAAAGTGGCCCAGTTGAAACCGTTGGGGTGTATAAAAGGGTGAGTGGCGCGTGCCTTCGGCACGCGGTTGTCGGTTACGGTTGTCGGTTTTCGATTTTCGGTTCGGATGTCGCGGATTTCTTTGCCAAAAAGAAGACCGGCAAGGAGGCGAGCTGTAGCAGAACAGAGAAGACAACCAGTGCTGGAACCGACTTGTCGTACAACCAGCCCATGATGGCGCTGCCGCCGAACCAGGCGATTCCAAAGCCGGTATCGAAGACACCGAAAGCGGTGCTCCGTTTCTCCGACGGGATAACATCCACTAGCACAGCTTTCAATAATGAGTCCTGCGCACCCATGCCGATTCCCCAAAAGGCCATGCCAACAATGGCGGCGGCCAATCCCCCGAGAAAAACGAATGGGGCGAACAGCGCGGACAAAAAAAAAGATAGAAGCAGAATCCGAAGCCCCATCGTGTCTAGTAGTCGGCCGAAGACGAGAGCGCTGATAGCTCCGAGAGCCATTGCGAATGCATGTAAGACAGGAGTCAGGCCCTCCGGCAAAACTGCAGCTTTTTGAAAGTGAAATGCGATGAGAGCGAAGTCGGCGAATCCCGCAGCGATCAGTCCACCCGCCGCCAAGTACAGCCAGTATGGTTTGGAGAACCCTTTTATCTGGATCGGCTCAGGCGATTTTTCCTCCAGTTCCTGCGGGCGCGGATAGAGGATTCTCGCGATAGCTAAGGTGGCCAATGAGAGAAGCGCTGAGATTAATAGCACTGCGAATGCGTGCTGGTAACTCCCGCGCAAATATAAGATTAACGCAGTGACGAGCGGTCCGAGGGTCGCGCCGGTTTGATCCAACGCTTCGTGCAGGCCGAAGACCCAACCATGCCCAAGCGTTTGGCCTGCGTGAGAGATCATTGCCTGAACTGCAGGCCGCCGAATCGCCCGGCCAGTTCTTTCGAGAATTATCAACCCGGCCGCGGCAGGCCAGTTTCCAGCAAGAGCCAATGCGGGAACGGCCAGCAAATTGGTGATGTATCCGACAAAAATGAATAACCAATATTTGTGGGTTCTGTCAGCGAAGTAGCCTGATACGGAGCGAACGCCGTAACCGAGAAGCTCGCCAAAACCGACAACGAGACCAAGCGCTGTCGCATTCGCTCCGAGCGAGCCGAGGAAGGGGCCGGTGATACCCCTGGCTCCTTCATAAGTCATGTCAGCGAATAAGCTGACGATACCAATGGTGAAAACAAAACGAAAAGCCCGTTTGGCAATCTGCATTTTCGATGCGGAGTAGTCCGATTGCATTGGGCAAACTGTCTGCCTCACAGGAAAAGACCGCCGCAAATTGCCGCAATCCCAACCAGGATCCAAGGCGCGATCTTCCAGAACTGCAGACAGCAAAAGAGCAACAATGCGAGCGAAAAGCTCTTAGGGGAATCAATCGCATTCGTCCATATCGGCTGATAAAGGGCAGCCAAAAGTACGCCCACTACTGTTGCGTTCGCTCCGGCCAAAGCTGCTTGAGCACTCGACGAGTTGCGTAAGCGATTCCAGAATGGTAGCACGCCATTCACAAGGAGCATCGACGGTAGAAGAATGGCAAAGAGACACCACAACCCGGCAGGCCAACCGCTCGGAGATCCGCTCTTAGCAGCTCCCAGGTACGCGGCAAACGAAAAGAGCGGCCCCGGTAGTGATTGGGCGAGGCCGTATCCTGCCAAAAATGTGTTGTTATCCTCCCATCCTTTCGGGACAACTTCCGCTTGCAGCAACGGTAATACAACGTGGCCACCACCGAACACCAGAGAACCGGAACGATAGAAACTATCGAAGAGCGGCAGCCACCCGTCACTCTTCCCCGCTGCTAGTGCAGGAACGAGCAAGAGGCAAAAGGCAAATAGTGCCAAAGAAAAAAATGATAGGCGATGACTTGGCAGCAACTCGAACGATTCGCCTGTCTCGGTGGCAACTTTCTCCGACAGAAGTTTCCAGCCAGCTAATCCGCCGAGTCCAATGACCAGAACCTGTATCAATGAGTTGTTGGCCATAAGAACGGCGACCGCGGCGACGGTTGTAAAAGTTATACGCAGCCGATCCGTGCAGAGCTTGGTTGCCATCGACCAGACAGCTTGAACGACCACTGCCACGGCAACGATTTTCAGACCGTGCAACCAGCCGGCAGTCTCTTGGTCACGGATCCATCGGATCCCGTAGGCCGCCAGAATCATCAGGATACCGGATGGCAGTGTGAATCCCAACCACGCAGCAAATGCTCCAAGAAGTCCACCGCGGGTCATGCCAATCGAGTAACAAACCTGGCTGCTAGTGGGACCAGGCAGAAATTGGCAAAGCGCTACCAAGTCCGCAAATGATCGGTCGCTCAACCAGCAACGTCGTTCTACGAACTCTTGCCGAAAATAGCCGAGGTGGGCGATCGGCCCGCCAAACGAGGTCAAGCCGAGCCTCAAGAAGAGGAGAAAGGGTTCAAAAACCCGTTTGCCGATGGGCAATTCGTTATCTTTTTTCGAGCCCTGGTGATCGCGACGACCCTTGCTCAGCTTCAGCTCGTTTTTCATGGTGGTTGGACAACCGAAGCGAAAGGTCTTTTCCGGGGCTGCTGCTCTTCTGGACTACCTGCGGCGGCGGCGATCCAGCCAAGGCCGGACCGCCCTCCAGCCATCAGGTGTACTCGAAAAGCCGCATGAATCCAAAGTCCATGTGCAGGTTCTGATGGCAGTGAAACAATGTGGGTCCAGGGTCGTTAGCGACAAAATCGACTTCGACACGGCTGAAGCCCTTTGCCAAAACTGTGTCTTTGACGATCCCCGCAGTCTCTTTTCCGTGGATCTTCGTAATCTCAAAATTGTGGCGGTGAAGGTGCAGTGGATGCATATCATCACTCTTGTTCACGAAAGCGAGCCTGTACCGGCGGCCTTTTTCGACCTTGATCGGCTCGCTCTGCTCGTAAGGCTGCCCGTTGATCGTCCAGATGTTAAAACCACCTTTGCCTCCATTGATCTTGCCAATTTCCATCGGAATCACTTGATCGGGTTGGGGCACGGGTTTCGGCGAATCGAAAAGCAAGTAGTTCCAGTCCGATTTTCCCGGGGAATGCCACTGCGCCTTTCCTTTTCGATTTGCGTACTCGACGACGATTCCCATGCCGCGCTTCCGATCGTCATCTTTCGGCGTTCCAAGGATCCAGACTCCTGGATTCTTCATTTCCACGATCGCATCAATCCGCTCCGCTGCCCCGAGCTGAAGTGTTCTAACCTTGTTCGAACGCGGGACCGGATTACCGTCCAGAGCCACCACGTAAAACTCGTGTCCGGGGAGAGCCAGCTCGATAGTTTCAGTTGCGCTCGCGTTCAAGATCCGAAACATCACTCGCTGGCCTTCTTTGACGCGAATTGGATCGCCGAAGCCGAGGCATCGCCCGTTTATGGTGAACGTTTCATAGCCAACCTCCCAGCCATTGGTTTTCTGGTCTTTGGCCGCTTGAACTTCAGCCTCGAGTGATGGGTCTTCGGGTTTGCCGCCCTCTTCTTCTTCTTCCATCTCGCCTCCCGTGTAGTATGGATTGAA
>JBPYFC010000201.1:0-13836 GCA_051984705.1 Chthoniobacterales bacterium
AAGTTGCTGATTATTAGACATTTATCGATGTAGGATCGATAAGGCGCTGCTTTATAAGTTATGCTGGGGCAATGCAGGCTGCATGTTGGCGCAAGCTTTGCGCACGGAGCAGCCGGATCGAGCGGCATCGAGCGGGATCGGAATTAACCAAGAAGCTTTTTATCATTATTATTTGCGCGGGCCGGCCGCTAAACGGCGGCCGAATGTCCAGCTTCTTCAGAGCTCGGCTCGATGCCGCTCGATTTGACCGTGGGGGCGGTAACATTTAGGTGTAATAGAAGGGAAGATAGTTGGCGTCCCAAGTCTCTAATTTTCCACCGTTGAAGGCTTTTGTGCTTAGAAAATTCGCTCTTTTAGTCGGGTTGCTTGGATTGGCACTGCCCTGGTCCGGTGCAGCCCAGGGAGAGCCGGACGGCAACAAGCTGGTTAAAGCGTCGCTTATTTCCGATGCTAGTTCGATCGCCCCCGGTCAGAAGTTCAGGGTCGGCATTCTGTATCGCATTGAACCGGGATGGCATATCTACTGGAAGCATTCCGGCGACTCCGGAATTCCGACTAAGATCGATTGGCAGTTACCGGAAGGTTTCAAGGCAGAGGACCTGCAATGGCCGATTCCAGTCAGGGAGAAAGAACCTGGCGATCTTGAGGTCTTTGTTTACGGAAACGAGGTGCTGCTCTTTGCAACGGTGGTAGCGCCAGAGAACCTGCCGGCTGGTCCGGTCGAAATTGGAGCAAAGTCAGACTGGCTCGTCTGCCAAAGTTCGTGCGTACCTGGCAGCGCGCAGCTTTCGCTTCAGCTGAAAACCGGCGCCTCGTCAGGGTCGGACGCGCGCCAAATCTTCGATAAGTATTCAGCTCTACTGCCAAAGAGTTTGCCAAATGGTTGGAAAGCGACCTTTGCTCGGACGGGAAAGAACCTGCAGCTCCAGGTAAAGGGAGTGCCAAGCAACACTCCGATCGACTTCTTCCCGATCCCACCCGAGGAGGCGGTGCTCGGGCATGTTTCTTCCAGTGGCGACCAAGTGACGATCCCTATCGATTCTGAACCGCAGCCGATTAGCAAGCTTGCGGGCGTATTGGCTGTCGGATCGGGAGAAGCTAGAACAGGATACCTAATAGATGCTAGCGGCGCGAGCATTGGCTCGATTGAGGCTCCGGCTGTTTCCGTTTCGTTGGCTGGGCTACTCCAGATCCTCGGTCTGGCGATTCTTGGCGGACTTATCCTGAATGTCATGCCTTGCGTTCTGCCGGTTATTTCCTTGAAGATTTTTGGGTTTGTGAGTGAAGCAGGCGAGCGGCCTGACAAGGCTTTTCGGCTTTCGATGGCGTTTTCGCTCGGGATCTTAAGCTGCTTTGCTGTGCTGGCGGTAGTAGCTATTGTTTTGCGGGCAGCCGGCGCACAAGTCGGTTGGGGATTCCAGTTCCAGGATTATCGGTTTGTGGTAGCGATTGCGTGCATTGTTTTTGCGTTCGCCCTGAACTTGTTTGGCGTCTACGAGTTCTCGGTGTCCGCCAAATCGACTGGCGGATTAGCAAAGCTGGCGAGTGGGACGGGATATAACGCGGCGTTTTTTCAGGGTGTTTTCGCAACGATTCTGGCCACGCCTTGTACGGCCCCATTTCTCGGCACTGCCTCGGCATTCGCATTCGCGCAGCCCGCGTGGGTGACCTTTTTGGTTTTCATGTTTATCGGGTTGGGAATGGCTTCGCCTTATCTGATCCTGGCGATCAATCCGAAATGGCTGCACTACTTGCCAAAACCGGGACGCTGGATGGTGCGGGTGAAGCAGTTCATGGGATTTCTGCTGATAGCGACCTTGCTCTGGTTAGCGTGGGTCCTTGGCCAGATGAAAGGTGCGAACGCGATCATATCGCTTGGTGCTATTCTCCTGGTCATCGCGATTATTGCATGGATCAAGGGATCTTTCTGGACACCCGTCTCGCCGATTCGGACCAGGATTTCTGCGGCAATTTCAGTGCTTGTGGTCGTTTTATTGGCAGCCGGCGCGTATGGCTTTCTGACAAAGCCGAGCCAGCTGACTTGGGCAAAATTCAGTAAGAGCTCGCTTGATCAAGCAGTTGCATCGGGACGCCCTGTATTCGTCGATTTCACTGCTGACTGGTGTATCACCTGCAAGACTAACGAGCGATTTGCGATCGATACGCCACAGGTGCGTGACGCGTTTTCGAAGAATAAGGTTGTTCTTCTGAAGGCAGATTGGACGAATGGCGACCCCGAAATTACGGAGATCCTTCGCCAGCATGGTCGTGCGGGCGTCCCGATGTATCTGGTGTATCCGGGTGGATCAAAGGAACCAATTCTTTTATCCGAAGTGATCAGTTCGCAGACGATTTTGGACGCTCTAAACAAAGGCCCTGTCAGTCTTTCGAAACGGTAGGGTGAAATTTAACGTCTGAAGTTAGTTAGTGAAGAAATAAGAAGCTATGATCAAAACTGTTTTGACCACTTGTGGGGTTCTGGCTGTAACAGCCGGACTCTGTTTCTCTGGAGTTCAGGTTGGCCAGAATGCGCCTGACTTTTCGCTGAAGGATACAAATGGAAAGACCCAGAAACTTTCCAGCTACAAAGGCAAGTATGTCGTTTTGGAATGGTACCAGCCAGATTGCCCGTTTGTGCGCAAGCACTATGGGTCGGGCAATATGCAAAAATTACAAAAGGAATATACGACTAAAGGGGTTGTCTGGCTTTCAATTGATTCTTCGGCACCAGGTCAAGAGGGTAATTACGATGCAGCGGAACTCAATGCGTTTGCAGCCAGAGATGGGGCGGCGCGAACAGCCCTCATGATCGATTCGGACGGTAAAATAGGCCACTTATACGGCGCGAAGACGACCCCGAATATGTACATCATCGACCCGAGTGGGAAGTTAATTTACCAGGGCGCGATCGATAATAAGCGGAGTACGGACTTGGCGGACGTGAACACAGCGACCAATTACGTGAAAGCTGCGCTGGATGCAGCGCTTTCCGGGAAGAGTGTCGCGACCACAGCGACTGCGCCATATGGGTGCAGCGTGAAATACACGTCAGCTCACTAATCTTTCTGTTGGACATTTAAGGTCGCGCAGAAGCGCGACCTTACCGAGCCATTGTGCCTACAGAACGGGTTTGCCTTGTGGGCACCCGTCTAATTGGCGCGCGCACCCTACCGATGATTTGGGGCAGTCTATCGTCGGTAGGGTTGCGCTTCAGCGCAACCTCGTGCGGCGGCCACCTTCCTGCCGCCCTACATCAAAATCCTCAAAAAAGCGTTGAAAACACCGGATGATCCGCTAGATTCCGGCCTTCTCTATGGCAAAGAAGTCTTGGACTGAAAGGAATAAACGGAAGCAAGCTACGGTGACTGAGTACGCTGCTCTTCGCGCTGAATTGAAGGCGAAGAAAGATTACGAAGGTCTGGCCAAACTTCCGCGGGATGCTAGTCCAACCCGAGTCGTGAATCGATGCCAGCAGAGCGGGCGTCGCCGGGGATATATTCGGCGTTTCAAGCTTTCCCGCCTTGCGTTTCGCGAGCTTGCTTCCCAGGGAATGATCCCGGGTGTCACAAAATCGAGTTGGTAGGCGGCGCGCGCCTTCGGCGCGGCGTTATCGGTTTTCCGTCCACGGTCTACCGTCTACAGTTTCATGTCAGCTTGCGGTTTGCCGATCGAGGACGGATGCTTTGTCGGCTCCCGGTTACGCCGGTAAATTCAGCCGTTTGTGGAATGCGTGCGCTGATGCATCATTTGAGGAGAGGTTGAATTGACACCCATCGGCATAGCGGTCTTTCTTGGAGCCATCGAGAACGGCGTGGGCAGCTTTGATTCTCTCGGGAGCATCGTTTCCAATCTGTTCATTATCCTGCTCTTGGTTTTGCTGAACGGATTTTTCGTAGCGTCGGAATTTGCTTTGGTGAAAGTCCGTTCCAGTCAGCTGGACACGATCGCAGAAGAGGACAAAAGAGCCGCATTGACTCGCCACATCACCTCGCATCTCGACGCCTATATATCGGCGACTCAACTTGGGATTACTCTTTCAAGCCTGGCACTAGGCTGGATCGGCGAACCTTATATTTCGCACCTGATCGAGCCGCTTTTTGAGAAGCTCGGCGTTCACCCATCGACCATTACGCATGCCATAGCTTTTGCGCTCGGTTTTTGTGTAATCACCTATCTCCAGATCGTTTTGGGGGAAGTCACCCCGAAGACGCTGGCGATCAGGAAGCCGTTAGGACTCAGTCTTTGGGTAAGCGGACCGCTTCATCTGTTTTACATTATCTTCCGGCCGGCCATCTGGTTTCTGCAGATCTCGGCCGCCACAATGCTGAAGGTCGTTTTCCGAATCGACGGGGTCGGCGAGACAGAGCTGGCTCACAGCGAGGAAGAGCTGCGGGTAATTCTGGCCGAAACCGAAGAATCGGAAGGTGGGACCCAGCTGAGCAAAGAGCTTCTGATTAACGCACTGGATTTTCGGCTTCGGGTGGTACGCGACATCATGACGCCCCGTGGGGATGTGATCTATCTTGATGTCCAGGACACTTTTGACGCTAACTTGCAGATTGCGCTGGAATCCGGGCACACCCGGTTTCCGCTCGTCGAGGGCCATTTGGACAACACGATCGGCTTGATTCATATCAAGGACCTGATGCAGGAAATGAAGAAGGAAAAGCCGAACCTTCTCGCAGTGAAACGGGAAGTGACTCCAGTCCCGGAGTTTATGCCGTTGGAAAAGCTGTTGAACCAATTCTTAGCGAAGCGCGCGCATTTGGCGATCGTGGTAGACGAGTACGGCGGCGCTGTTGGGATCGTCACTCTCGACGATGTTTTAGCTGAGCTGGTGGGTGAAATTAAAGATGAGTTTGACCAAGAACCGGCGAAAGAATTCGTACGGTTGAACGCGGACGAGTTTGTTGTGCAAGGACAGTTGAACCTGTACGAGCTGCAAAAATGCGTGGAGCTATCGCTGGAAGCGGCCGACGTCAGCACCATCGGTGGATACGTGGTGCAGCTGTTGGGACATCTGCCGAAGAAAGGCGAACAGGTACAGATCGAAGACTATCTGGTAACGATCACCCAGACCGATGGTCGCCGAATCCTGCAGCTACACTTCAAAAAGCACCCGATAGCCGCGGCCGAGGAGCCTGTTGAGGATGCGTCGGTCGCCAAAGGCGACCGACGCGGTTAGCCTTTGGTTAACAGTTAACAGTTTTCGGTTTTCGGTTTTCAGTTTTCAGTTCACAGAAGTCCGCATCGACCGTGGAACACAGCTCGAAATAATTGCTTGAGCTCGATCGCCAAAGAACCGAAAACCGAAAACTGAAAACCGAAAACCGAAAACGGGCGCGCCGAATGCGCGCCTAAAGGAGATTCGCCACAAAGTCTTCTTTGTCGAAGTACTGGAAATTTTCCAGCTTTTCACCTGTGCCAATGAATCGAGGTGGGATCCCCAGTTCGTTCTGAATCGCGACGGCGATTCCGCCTTTGCCCGAGCCGTCCAGTTTGGTTACTACAACGCCGGTTAGACCGATTGCTTCCTTGAATTCCTTTGCTTGCACCAACGCGTTTCCGCCAGTCGTTGCATCAACCACCAGCAAAGACTCGTGTGGCGCAGTATCATCATGTTTTTGGATGGTGCGCACAACCTTTCCTAACTCTTGCATAAGGTTGTACTTAGTGTGAAGCCGGCCCGCCGTGTCACAGATCAAGAACTCTATATTCTTACGATGCGCCGCAGAATAAGCGTCATAACAAAGAGCTGCTGGGTCCGCATTGTATTCGCCGGCGACGATATCGACTTGGAGGCGATCGGCCCAAATCTTTAGCTGTTCGATTGCGGCGGCCCGGAAGGTATCTGCAGCGGCGAGCATAACTGTATGGCGGTTCCGCTTCAGGAGATGAGCCAGCTTCGCTGTTGATGTGGTTTTGCCAGTTCCGTTGACACCCACCATCAGGATGACTTTTGGCTTGTTTGGAAAGGGGCGAAGCTTCGGGTTCCCCGCCGGCAGGATCTGCTCTATGTGTGCACGCGTGACGTCGACGATATCCTTCGCCGTGATTTTCCCAGGCCGTTGCTGAAGTTCCTGGACGATCTTCAACGTCATCGGCACGCCGATATCTGAACGGATCAGCGCTTCCTCTAGTTCATCCCAATCAACAGGCCGCCCGCTGAAACGGTCGACAAGGTTTTTTAGAAATCCAAAAGCCATTCAATAAGGAGACAGAATACAGGAGACAGGAGACAGGAGATGTCAGTGTGTACCGCTACGGTCCGGCGGTACGTAAGGGGCGGTTTACATCCAATTTCACTCGGTCGAGTACGCCGTTTACGAATTTCTTGGATTCTTCGGTTCCAAATTTCTTTGCGATTTCGATCGCTTCGAAAATGGCCACGATCGGGGGCACCTCACTAACGTACAACATTTCGTAGATAGCCATTCGCAAGATGTTTCGATCGACCGCCGAGATCCGCTTGAGCTCGTAATTTGCCGTGTACGCGGAAATCTTCTCGTCGATTGTCGACTGGTTTGCGATCACTCCAGTGATCAGCTGGTTAGCAAAATCCCGGACGTGAGCCGGTGCTTTACGCAATTCCCAGAATCGATTCAACGCTTCAGCGTCGAGGGCCTCTTGAGCATTAAGGTCCCAATAATACAAAAGCTGGAGAGCTGCTTCTCGCCCTTCGCGACGCTTACCCATAGGACTACTTCTCTAGATTTCGAAGAGATTGAAGAATTCGAACTGCGGCTCTCGCCGCCTCTGTTCCTCGATTTATTTTTGGCGAAAGGCAGCGTGCGGTTGCCTGTTCATCGTTTTTCACAACCAGGACTTCGTGCAGAACCGGAATTGAGTTTTTCAGACTGATCTCCATCAGAGCTTGCGTTACAGCGGTCGCAATCAGAGATGCGTGCAGGGTTTCGCCATCGAAGAGCAAACCAAACGCCAGAATCGCATCCGGTTTTGTTTTCTGCGCAACGGTCTGTACACCGATCGGAATTTCAAACGAGCCCGGCACGCGGACAACCGTGATCTGGGGATCGCTGACAATCTCTTTCAGCTCCTGAGATGCGAACTGGACCAGGCCATCGACATAGGCGCGATTGTATTCACTGGCAACGATCGCGAAACGGCGAGACTCGGCGAGCGCCTCTGGGCGTGTGGGAAGCTCCGTCGACATGAGTTGAGTTGTGGATTCTACTGCATTTGGGCGAGGCCGCAATGGCCTTCCGAGTTTCGGGTTCCGGGTTCCGGGTTCCGAGTTCCGGGTTTCGGGAGCCTTTGGCGATAGCGGGAAGAAGCCAAGAAATCATTGGCAGCCCAAATCGGCTAGCGGCCCATCTCGCTCGCCCAGCGCCCGACGCGGAATCCCAGAAACTCGGAACCCGGAACTCGGAACCCGAAACGCTATAACAAATGTCCCATTTTTTCGCGCTTGGTGTCGAGGTAGCGTTCGTTGTGTGGATTTGATGGCGTCTTGATCGGGATCTGTTCCACGATGTTGAGTCCGTAACCTTCCAGACCGACGACTTTCTTCGGATTGTTTGTGAGCAACCGAATGTGACGAACGCCTAGATCGTACAGGATTTGTGCTCCCAGGCCGTACTCACGCAGATCGGAAGGGTAGCCCAGCTTCTCGTTGGCTTGAACTGTATCGAGACCTTCCTCCTGGAGCTTATAGGCCCGGATCTTCGCAGCGAGACCAATACCGCGGCCTTCTTGTCTCATATAAACCAGGACGCCCGAACCGGCTTCATCGATTTGCTCAAGAGCAGCGTGAAGCTGGTTACCACAGTCGCACCGACATGAGCCAAAAACGTCCCCGGTCAGGCACTCGCTGTGAACTCGGACCAGCGTCACGCCATCGCTCGAAATTGTACCTTTGACCAAAGCAAGATGATGTACGTCATCAACAACAGACCGATACAGATGCAGCTGAAAATCACCGTAATGTGTCGGTAGGGAAATGACTTCTTGTTTCTGAATCAGCTTCTCACGAACCCGCCGATAGGCGATCAAACTCTCTATCGAACATAGCTTCAGTCCGTGCTTTTTCTTGAATTTGATCAGCTCTGGTAAACGCGCCATCGAACCGTCGTCATTGATTACTTCGGCCAGCACACCGGAACCGCGGAGCCCGGCGAGTCGAGCGAGATCAACGGCGGCTTCAGTGTGTCCGGCGCGTCGAAGTACGCCTCCCTCGCGGTAGCGGAGTGGGAAAACGTGCCCTGGACGCACGAGGTCTTCCGGGGCAGTTGACGGGCTAGCAAGCAGGCGAATCGTGCGTGCGCGATCGGCAGCCGAAATTCCGGTGGAGACGCCCTCTTTTGCGTCAACCGAGACCGTGTAAGCGGTTCGCATCGATTCAGTATTCTGGACAGTCATCAGCGGCAGTTCGAGACGATCGAGATCTGCTCCCTGCATTGGAACGCAAATTACGCCGGAAGTATAACGGATCATAAAGCTGATCTTCTCCGGAGTCGCCTTTTCCGCCGCAAGGATGAGATCCCCCTCATTCTCTCGATTAGCATCATCGGTGACGATGACCATGTTCCCTTTGCGAATCTCCTCGAGAGTCTCTTCAACCGAATCAAACTCAATGTTCATAGGCTGGTCCGCAGGAGCGTAAACCGGATCGGATTCGCTGTAAAATGGAGCGCCGTCAACGCCGGCGTCGCCGACAACGAACAGATGGATAACGCTGGGTCTTGGCGGCAGGGCCTGCCGCCCTACAGCGTGAGGACTAGTCCGATTTGGCAAATCGGACGGTTCCTGTTTTCGTTGACGGCGATGTCGGCGATGACGGCGTTGACGATCCTCGCCAGGACCGGCTAATCTCAGGCGCTGAAGGGCTATGCTCTGTAGGGGCGTCTCGATGGTGTATCCCAGGATGAACCTTGTTTTGTTCGTTTGGATAGCGGCAAGTGCATCTGTTGCGCTTGCGGCGAATCGGCCAGCTGTAGCGGACCCTCAGCAAGTGGCAACCGTTGTAGGGCGGCTGCTGGAACAAGGCCATTACACGCGCCAGAAACTTGATTCGCAGATGTCGGCCCGCGTTCTCGACTCCTATTTAGAAAATCTTGATCAGAACAAACTTTATTTCACCCGGGAGCAAGTGGTGCCGATCGTCCAGAAATACGGCGCAACCCTCGGCCAGTCGATCCTCAAGGGTGATCTGGATCCGGCGCGGGAGATTTATAAGATCTATCGGCAAGCGGTGATGATTCGGGTCGCCAAGATCCATCAACTCTTAAAGAAGGAATATGGATTTACAAGTGATCGGACTGTTGCGCTGTATCGATACAAAGAGCCTTGGCCATCCGATTCGGCCGAGGCCGATTCGCTCTGGCGAGATCAGATTGAGGGAGAACTGTTACAAGAAAAATTGAACAACCTGTCGACTGAGCCTGCCGCTCAGATCGTCGGGCGTCGCTACGATCAGTTCCTGAAGAGCGTGATCGACCGGGACGACGAAGATCTCGTCAAAGTTTTTCTCAATGCGGCTGCGCAAGCGTACGACGCGCACTCCGAATACCTGGGGCGATTCGAGCTCGAGGATTTCGACGCACAAATGCGATTGTCTCTCGTCGGTATAGGTGCCAGCCTGATTCTTCAAGACGGTTACGTGAAAGTGATCGACCTTCCGGCTGGCGAGCCGGCTGCTCGGAGTGGTCAGTTAAGTGTTGGCGACCGCATCGTTGCGGTGGCGCAAGTGGATGAACCGTTTGTCGATACCGTCGGGATGCCATTTAACAAGGTACTCGATATGATTCGCGGCAAACGAGGAACCGTCGTCCGTCTTCAGATTATTCCGGCTAATGCAGGTGACGCGGCTGATCCTTCGCAGCGCCGTAATGTCGAATTGGTGCGGGATCAGGTGAAATTAACCGCGCAAGAGGCTCGCGCCGAGATTATCGAAAGAACCGTTGGCGATCGATCGGTCCAGCGGCTGGGCTGGATCACGCTTCCCTCTTTCTACCGAGACGCTCGAAATCGGCCTTCGGGAAAGAGCACATCTCGTGACCTTGCGATGCTGCTGACCCGCTTGGAGCGCGAGAAGGTTCAAGGGCTCGTTTTGGATCTTCGCCGCAACGGCGGTGGCTCATTGGATGAAGCGATCAAAGTAAGCGGACTATTCATCAATGAAGGGCCTGTTGCCTTGGTGAAAGATGAGTACGGCGAGATCAACGTATTGAAGAATCGGGCGACTACCGCCTTATATGCCGGTCCGATGATTGTTCTCACGAGCAAAGCCAGCGCTTCGGCCAGCGAGGTTTTTGCGGCGGCCATGCAAGACTATGGACGAGCGGTAATCGTCGGTGACTCGACTTCGTTTGGCAAAGGCACCGTGCAATCGATACTCGAACTCGGCCGATTCATGCCCAACCTTGGCGTGTCGCAGACCGGAGCTGGCGCGCTCAAACTCACGACGCAAAAGTTTTATCGAGTTGCCGGTGGATCGACACAGCTCCGAGGCGTGCGCTCGGACATCAAGTTGCCGTCATTGACAGATAACGCTGAGTTCGGAGAAGCCGCACTGCGACACCCGTTACCGTACGACGAGATTGAACCGATATCGATTGACCTGGCGGCAAATCGTAAGCCCCTTTTCCTGAATGAGTTGAGTAAACGATCGGTGGATCGTGTGAGCCAGGATCCGCAGTTTCAAATACTGGCGACGGAGGTTCGGCTGATCGGTGAACGACTGAAGAGCAACCGACTCTCGCTGAATGAGCAGGTTCGCCGGGCGGAGTTGGCGGCAGAAAACGCCCGCAAGCAGAAAGAAATTGCCAGCGAGCGAACGATTGAGGCGAATGACCGTGATCGCCGGTACTCTTTGACACTGGCCGACGTTAATGAACCACACTTGAAGCTTATCCTGAAGGGTAGCGATGCGTCAGCCGAGCCCGCAGGCGACCCCGCAAAACGTGAAGCATTGAACGTTTTGAGCGATCTGATCGTGCTGACAGGGGAACGCGGGTAGAGGGCTTTCGATGTTTCGGGGATTGAGCGCTTAGTCCCAAAGTACCCGCACGGTTCTTGCGAGATCCTGACCTTCACGACCCCGCTTTCTCGCGGATTTTTTCAGGTCTCACACCCGATGGGTAGAAACCTCAGGGCGTCCGGAAACGCCGCCTGGGCCTTTGCGCCTTGAAACTCAACGGTATGTTCCTTAGCGTACAATATCGCACGAATAGGCAAGTCACTCCGAAGTCTGTGCACGAGGTTGAAAGCTGCCGTGGTCTATCTTTCTGATTAACTATGCGCTCGGTGATCGATTTCGAAAGAGCGTTGCTCGGCGTATTCTGGCTCTCCTGGCTAGTTTATTGGTTAACCGCTGCTCAACGGGTAGCACCCAACCAGCGAATGGAAACGTTGCTGGAAGGTGCTTCGTACAGGATCCCACTTTAACTCCGAACGATACCTAGCGACACCATCGCAGTTTTATGATCACGTCTATCAAACACGCCCTTTCGGCCGGCGCCGAGGCGAACATTGAGATCGCAGGTTGGATTCGATCCCGGCGAGACGCCAAAGCCTTTTCGTTCCTTGAGGTTAACGATGGTTCCTGCCTGCGCAATCTGCAGGTGATCGTCGACCAGGAGGTGCCGGCTTACGAGCAGGTGCTGCACGCGACGACCGGTAGCTCGGTGCGGGTGGCGGGTCGGCTACTAGCGTCCCCCGCCGCCGGCCAAAAATGGGAGCTGCGCGCCACGTATGTGGAAATCATCGGCCAGTCCGATGCGACCTATCCCCTGCAAAAAAAAGGGCACAGCGTTGAATTCCTTCGTACCATCGCGCATTTGCGCCCGCGATCCAATCTGTTCGGCGCGGTTTTTCGCCTTCGGAGTCGCCTGGCATATGCGGTGCATCAGTTTTTTCAGGAGCGGGATTTTGTGTACGTCCAGACGCCGATCATTACGGCCAGCGATTGCGAAGGCGCGGGCGAATTGTTTCGCGTCACTACGCTAAAAGAGGGCAAGGACAAGGCCGATGAACCTGACTTTTTCGGCAAGGCAACGTACCTAACGGTCAGCGGGCAACTGGAAGCCGAAACGTTCGCCTGCGCGTTGTCGAAAGTGTACACCTTTGGGCCTACCTTTCGGGCCGAGAATTCGAATACCTCTCGGCACGCGGCGGAGTTTTGGATGATCGAACCGGAGATGGCGTTCTGCGACCTAAAGGGGGATATGGACCTCGCCGAGGAGTTCGTGAAAGCAATGGTGCGCCACGCCCTGGAGCACTGCACGGATGAACTGGGTCTGTTTACCAAGTTTGTAGACAAAGAACTGATCGCGCGGCTCACTCTCGTGGCTGAACGCCCGTTCCAACGGCTTCCCTACGCCGATGCGATCTCCATTCTTCAGGCCTCCGGGCGAAGCTTTGAGTATCCCGTCACGGATGGCCTGAGCCTGCAGTCGGAACACGAAAGGTTTCTGACCGAAGAGCATTTCCGGGTGCCGGTGATCGTCTTTGATCATCCACTGCAGGCGAAGCCCTTCTACATGCGCGTGCAAGATGATCGCAGAACGGTAGCCGCGATGGATGTGCTGGTTCCGGGCATCGGCGAAATCATCGGCGGTTCGCAGCGCGAGGAGCGTCTGAGCGTGCTGCAGGAAAACATGCGCTCGCGGGGCTTGCGCGATGAAGATTATTGGTGGTACCTGGATCTGCGCCGCTTTGGCACCGTCCCCCATGCTGGTTTCGGTCTTGGGTTCGAACGGCTCCTAATGTTCTTAACGGGGGTACCCAATATTAGGGATGTGATTCCGTTTGCGCGTACGCCTGGCAATGCGGAATTCTAGGTCGCTTCTGCGTTTTCTGCTTGGCTCCGCCGGATGCACCTTCAATAACCCCGTGGCCCGGCTTTCGGCCATCACCCGGGTCGATTACAACCAGCTTTCGACGGCCTTTTTTCCAAAACGTAAGCAACGTCCTAACCGGCGGGAGTCCGGGAAAGATGCCGTCATTCAGGTTGAACAGGTCGTTAAGGCCATGAAAGTACCTGGGAGACAGCCACTTGCGTACGAAAGGTTACGAATAAAAGCGTTGCGTTGCGCATCGTTTCAACCTTCTATCTGTCAATATGCTGTCAATGCCTAGACGGAATTGGCAAACAATCGTTGGAGCCCAAGCTCATTTCCTCCTGGGGCAGATCAAAATCTTTGGGATCGATCATGGCTTTTCCGGATTAGTCGCATCCCAGCGCCGAGATGCGCTAGTCCCAGCATCGGAACGTGGCTGGCTCGAATGGTCGCCGCGTTCTAAGTAGTAGCGGCAAAAACTCGCCTGGCATTGTGCCTGCTTTGGGGGAGGACGATTGCTGCGAAAGCGGTATCGGTCTCGGCTGCAAGCCGGAGGACCGCGCAGCTTTAATCATAAGAAACCACAGGAACAATGCCATGAAATGCTTCATTTCTAATTCAGTCCTCGCAGCGGGTTTAATGCTGCTCTCTGTCGCCAGTTATGGACAGACCCCGATTAATTCGGTCCCCTATACCATAAGTGCCCCCGGGCACGTATATCCTTGCCAACAACTTGACCTATTCAGGGGCAAACGGCAACGCCATCACGGTAAACGCTGACCATGTCAGTATCGACCTGAACCATTATTACCTCTACTGCCCGACTTTTAATAACTTCGCAATCGGCATCTGCGCCATTAGCAAAGCTGACGTGCAGGTAACGAACGGCTTCATTGGCGGATTCTGGATCGGGGTGGACTTCTCGGGTGGGAATTTAAATTTTGGTCATCTTGTAGATGGCATCCGATTTCGGCAAAATTCGTATGCAGTGGTGTTCGTACAAACCAAGGCTTGCGTCGTTCAAAATTGTCAGATT
>JBPYFC010000202.1:0-14282 GCA_051984705.1 Chthoniobacterales bacterium
ACACCGGAGGCGGTCGAAAATTGATCGACGCCTACCAACAAGGATCGCACGATCCAGTCCGCCTCTATGCACTGGAGCTTGCCCATAAGCACGTACCGGAAATGCAAGTTTATTCCGGACTAATTCACAGACCGCTTTTCAGTCCGGAGGTAGGTAATTTTGCGCAAGGAATGTTAGTTCAAATCCCGCTCCATTCGGCAAGTTTGCCCAAAAAGGCGGGCGGCAGAGAGTTTCATCGAATCCTGTCAGAGTATTACGCTAGCCAGCGTTTCATCGAAGTTGTCGCTTTTGAAACGCCCACTATCCCGCATCTGGCGCCGGAAGCATTAAACGGAACAAACAGGATGGAGTTGTTTGTTTTTGCAGGGGCTTTGGATGGCCACATTCTGCTGGTGGCGCGGCTGGACAATCTGGGTAAAGGCGCCTCCGGAGCGGCTGCTCAGAACATTGATTTGATGTTGGGGTTGGAAACCGAAAGCGATTATGGGTTACCTGGGTAGGGTTCGCCCAGGACCAGTTTGATAGCGCACGTCACCACGCACCCCCTCCGCAGCCAAACTGGTGCTGCGCGACCTGAACCGAGCGCCTCGTTTCATATCCCGGCTCATTCCGTCAAATCACCTCGCTGGACTGCCGCCTGCGTCATTTCCTGGATTTTTGCCCAAAGCGTTTCCGACCCCTCCGCAACCCTTTGGTTCACTTCAAGAACTCTTGAACGTGAGATTCCGTTTTCTTTCCAGCCGCGCCCATGGGTGGCGTAATTGTGGAGAACAGCCACGAATCGGTCGACTGCTCCGGCGAACTTTGCTTCCGGCGTTGCCCTGGTTTCGAATTCGTCCCAGAGTTCATGCAACTCACTAGCTTGCGATTCGGGTAACAATCCGAATAACCGCTTTGCTGCCTCTCGTTCGCGGGCTTCTTTACTTGTGTTAGCCACAGAATCGTAGATGAACGTGTCTCCGGCGTCGATCTCAACAAGGTCGTGAACCAGCAACATTCTAACGACTCGATCTATATTCACCGGCTGGTTGCTATATTCGGCGAGTAACACCGCGGTCAGGGCAACATGCCAACTATGCTCTGCCGAGTTCTCGCGCCGGTCGGCTGCAACCGTGTAGTTACGCCTCAAAACCGTATTGAGCTTGTCGGACTCAACCAAGAACGCGATCTGTTCGTTTAGTCCGCTCACCGTTTTATCGAATGGCGCGAGCGATCTGGCCACTCATTTCCGCAACTGCGTCGCTTAGAAGTTTGACCAGCCCGGGATGATCGCCTGGGGTCCACCCGTTGCGCCGAATCTCCGTCCGACGGCTGGCAACAGATGATCCATCGGCTGTTAAAACTTCCCACCGAGCCGCAAGCACAACATTACCACTGTCCGTTCCTTCGAAACGTTCTAACCGGATCTGAACGTCATAGCTATGAGGTCCGGGCGGTGCACCGGGAGAAAAACCAACTGCAGTAATGCCGGATCGCCTGTTCAGGTTTTCGGCAACAGCCCGGGCTACACCCTGATCCAGCGGTTCTGCCCAGCGGGCCGTTTCGGCGTAGTCTGCTTCGCTCCCACCTCGCATTGTCACAAGACCAAGCCGTGTTAGATATGCAGGAACCTCAACTCTGCGTACGAAGACAGTCGTTCCTCCACGATGACTGCTTGTTGGTTCAGAGGTCGGCGTCAACACATAAAAACGCGGAAACGGCTCTCTTGCGGCACAGCTTGCAAGTACGATGGTCGCAACGGTCAGGCCGGCAAGTCGAAGGACTTTGGGTATCCGCCTCCGCCAAGGCTCCGGTGGACAGGTCGGCGTGCCGGCAGGTTGGCGCGTCGGCGTATAGGGGAACGTCATGGGCGTTCTTCTTTAGGCAGCTTTCGGCCAAACAAAATGGAGTTGGGATGGCGCTGCAGAAATTCTGAAAGACGTTGAATCGATTCCGCCGCCGCATTGATCTGGGAAAGCGAACCGTCCAGTTGATAACGCAAACTTGAATCAGGCTTTAGCAGTCGAGACAGCTCAGCCGTGCTCGTCTGCAGATTCGCCAGTGTTGCTTTGGCCTCCTCGAGCGTCGGCTTCAGATTGTCGACTGACGGATCCATGCGTTTGAGCGTGTCGGTCAGCTGATCAAAGGATCCTTGAATACTCTTCAGAGTTCCTTTGATTTGTTCGCCAGTCACAAGATCATGAACCGAGTCTGAGGTCCGAGTCAGCGACGGACCCAGCTTTTCCAGCTCAAGCGACTCGACTTTCTCTCTGATGCTGGCGATGAGTGACTGGAAGTCTTTGGAGATTGCAAGAAAATCGACATTGCCGAGGTTGCTGATCGCCTTGGTCAGGTTTGCCACGATGGTATCGATATCGGACGGCTGCGGCGGAATTTCGAAGTACGCCGAATCGCGTGGATCGTTCTGCAGCACCGCAGGCTTGGCATCCTTGTAAATGTCCAGCGAGATGAATAGCTGGCCGCTGATTATACTTTCAAATTCGAGCTTTGCTCGTAAGCCGGATTCAACGGCCCTCTGGTAGGCGTCGCGTCTCGAGAAATCGATCGGTAGATTCAGTCTTGTGATGATGGCGCTTGTATCAATCTCATAAACTACTTTAACACTCGCCGGCTTCCCTTCCCCTTCGAACTCGAGGACGATCTGTGTAACTTTTCCCAGCGTCACGCCTTTATACTTGACGTTAGAGCCAATGGATAGGCCGCTTACCGATTGATTGAAGTAGGTCACATACGATTGTTTCTTTACAAAAAGATTCGCAGTTCCCAAGAAGATCACGGTGCCCAGCGCGATCGCAACAGCACCGAATACGAATGCTCCGATTAAAGTTGGGTTCGCTTTCTGGCTCATCAGCTCATGCTCCGTTTGTTTTATTAGCGGATCCGCCGCGCAGCAGGAATTGGCGGACCTTAGGGTCGCCTTCCTTTACTAACTCCTTAGGATCGCCGTGTGCGATCATTCTCTTCGTTTCGCCATCCAGAAAGATTGAGGTATCGGCGATAGCAAAAATCGAAGGCAGTTCATGAGTGACGACCACAATGGTGGTGCCAAGACTGTCCCGCAACCGAAGAATTAAATCGTCCAGCCGCCGAGAACTGATCGGATCAAGTCCCGCGGATGGCTCGTCAAAAAAGAGTAGCGCGGGATCAAGCGCCATTGCTCGAGCCAGCCCGGCTCGCTTCCGCATCCCACCGCTGATCTCGGATGGATAGAATTCTTCAAATCCTTTCAACCCGACAAGAGCGAGCTTGATTGACACAACCTCAGCGACCTCTTTGGCGGAAAGTTTCGTATACTGCTCTAATGGGAGGGCCACATTTTCCGCCAGCGTGAGAGCGCTCCAAAGCGCGCCGGCTTGATATAGCACTCCGAAA
Organism: Chthoniobacterales bacterium; assembly: GCA_051984705.1. Lineage (GTDB taxonomy): Bacteria > Verrucomicrobiota > Verrucomicrobiia > Chthoniobacterales > JAFAMB01 > JBKPBY01. Next base: position 3,373 of record JBPYFC010000202.1, read on the forward strand.
GATCTTTGGATTGCTTCTTTTTCTTCTTCGGAGGCCTTGGAAAAGTTCTTCTTGTAATAGAAGACTTCGCCTTTTTCGACCTCTTTCAGCCCGATCAGATATCTTAGGAGAGTGCTCTTGCCGCAGCCGCTCCCGCCCATGATCACCATGATCTGTCCCTCTTGCACGATGAATGTAACGCCGCTCATCACCACATAAGAGCCATAAGCCATTTCGAGATCTTTGACTTCGATCGCGACTCTCGAGCTCTGAGAATGGCTTTGTTGCTGTGCAGACGCGTCGCTCGGACTCATTCGACTATTAGTAGGCCTTGATCACTTCCTGGACGACATCAATCAACGCATCTGACGCAACGATCCAGGTGATCGCATAGACAACCGCGGAAGTCGCAGCATTTCCTACGGCTGCGGCGTTGTTACCACACTGCATACCCCTTTGACAGCCCGCCATCGCAACGATCCCACCGAAAACAGCGCTCTTCACCAGCCCGGTCAAGACGTCTGATATCCCGAACGATCCTATCGTTTGATTCCAATATTGGACCCAGGTGATCTTGAGCATCCCGATTCCGACACAAGCGCCGCCGAGAATGCCGACCAGATCTGCATAAAGGACCAGAAGCGGCATCATCAAAAAAAGCGCTGCCAACCGAGGCGACACCAGAAAATCCATCGGAGAGATCGCTAACGTTTTCAGCGCATCAATTTCCTCCGACACTTTCATGCTACCGATCTGCGCGGCAAATGCAGCGCCAGTGCGGCCAGCCATTATGACGCCGGTCATGATCGCGCCCATCTCTCGATTCATTGCGACGGCTACGAGGTTGGCAACAAAGATGCCCGCGCCGAATTGCCTAAGCTGGATCGCGCCAACAAAAGCGAGAATTAATCCGGTCAGGAAGCTGATCAATCCCACGATGGGCAGGGCCCGGGCACTGCACTCCTCCATCGTTAGCCAGAAGAGGCGCCAATCAAAGGCGGCCTTGCCCCGCAGCATTCTTCCAAGACTCAATACGACCTCACCGGTGAATGCCAAAGTTGATGAAGCGCCTTCCTTGCCCGCCAGCACAGCGTTCCCGAGCGCCGAAAAAAGGTTTTGCCTGGGCCGCTCTTTGCGGCCTGTTTTCCTTTCCGGCACTTCCTCTGATAAAGCGATCAGGCTGGCGACATTTGGTGGTAGGGTTTCCCGTCCAAACCTGACCTGGTGCTGCTGGCACCATTCTTCCACTCGGGCAACGAAGATCAGCAGGCTTGTGTCCCACGATCCAAGGTGGGTGCTGTCGAATTCAACCGAAGTCGCGCCTAGCTTATCCAAGTTGGATACGAGTTTTTCAACGTCACCATGTTGAACCTGCCTAAGGTTCCAGTCTCCTTCGAGAGTGAGGACGACTTTATCGCCGGTTTTGTTAATAGTGGCTTTGGACGGGGATGCCGCGAGATCAGATTCCATCAGTTAGAAAGGCGTTGGGTTCTGGTCGACTGGAGAGCGGTCCGGTGCCTGTGGGATCGCCGCAGTTGTGGAGTCATCAGAGCAGTGGGTAGAACGACGACGACGGCGATCCGGCCACTGCCGGACCGCCTTCCAGTCGTTTTACAGCGTCTTGGGCTCCTCAAGTTCCGCCTCCTCTTTCTCCGGTCGCGTGACCATTTTTGTGGCAGCATCGTAGTCCATAAGCCCGGCATAACGACCCCACGCGATCATCGTCTCCAGAATCTTTTCTGGATTTTCGTATGGCAACGCAACCGAAATATCTTTCAAGACTGTTTCCTCGTCGATCTCGTCCTGCACCTCTAGATAAGCCAGAATGATATGGAAGAGGCGGAGCTTCTGCACCTGCTCAGCGAAAATTTTCTGACGAGTCTCGTTATCGGCAGTTATAAATCGTTTACCAAGCTCTGTGAAACGGACCTCGTCTTTCGGAGTGTCTACGAGCTCCAGAATCTCGACTGATTTCACCAGAGCAATTGTTTCGCCAAAGTCCTTTCCAATCTCGTTCGCTAGATCATAGATATCGACCAGGTCAGGATTATCCTCGATGATACTTAGCAATCCGAGCATCTGCCCGACCGGAACGCACGGTATGGATTCCATACGAGTTCGTGCACGCGAAACTGGTCGTCCGGAGACAGGCGGAGGTTCGGGCGGGATATCCGGCAGCGCTTGTTTAGTGATCGACTGGTGGATCACTTTCACCAACTCCTGAAACCCAGGGTCATTCGGGTTACGAGGGTACGGGAGATGGTTGTCGAGAACCAACCCTAAACGGCCGGGGTACGGAAAGAGAATGCAAATGCGCGTCGCCATTTCGACCGCCTCTTCAATGTTGTGCGTTACCATGAAGATGCTTTTCAACGACGTCGCCTGCTGTTGCCAGAGAGTCACTACTTCGCTGCGTAGATTCTCGGCCGTTAAGACATCAAGGGCGCTGAAGGCCTCATCGAGGCAAAGAATCTTCGGTTCCGCGACCAACGCGCGGGCAATCCCAACACGCTGACGCATACCTCCTGAGATCTCTCGCGGAAAGGCGTCGTGATAGTTATCGAGCCCAATGAGGTCGATTGCCTTATTAACAGCAGCCTCTTTCTCCTCGCGCGGCAGCGGCTTCGCCATTAACCCGACCTCGACATTCTGCTGAACGGTTAGCCATGGATACAAAGCGAAGGTCTGGAAAACGATTGAGGCGTATGGATTAATTCCTTCGAGCACTTTGTCGTAGACCAGCACACGTCCGCTTGTCGGCTCAGTTAGTCCGGTAAGGCAACGCAAAAGGGTTGATTTACCGGAACCGGACTGTCCAAGGAGGGCAAGCAGTTCGCCTTCCTGGATCGCCAGATCGATTTGGTCTAACACTTTGAGTTCCCGGCCACCGGCCACGGCGAAGATCTTGCTGATGTGGCGTAACTCGACAATCGTCCGGCGTTCGGTCGCGATCGGTTGCGGAGTCTCAACAGCGGCGGTTTCCATGATGCTCTAATCGAGGTGAAAACGTTGCTCAGCGTAGTTGTAAAGACGTCTCCAGACCAGCTTGTTAATTACTACCACAAACGTGGCCATCACTGCTGTCCCGCAGATCAATGGTGCGCTGCCGGTATTGGCCGCTTGAGAGCTAACCTCGGCAATATAGGCTCCTAATCCCGTTGCTTTCAAGGTTCTATCACCCCAAGTCGCGATTTCGGCCAGGATCGTTGCATTCCATGCGCCACCGGCGGCGGTGCAAGCACCGGTGATCCAAAACGGGAAAATCGCCGGCAGAATCAGCGTTCTCCATAGCGGCCACCCTCGCAGTCCGAAGTTCTTAGCAGCCTCAATTAGATCGTTCGGGATCGCCATAGCACCAGCAACAACGTTGAACAGGATGTACCATTGTGTACCCATCGCGATGAGGAGGATACACCCCCAGTTCATGTCAACATTGAACCGGATAAACAGTCCGACAACCAAAGGAAAGGTCATGTTGACCGGAAATGAAGCGAACATCTGCACCAATGGCTGAGCGATCTGGGCTATTCGAGGCCTCGAACCGATCCAAACCCCGATGGGTGTCCAAATCAGTGTGGCGAACACTGTGACTGCCACAACGCGCAACAGTGTTATAAAGCCCAGACCAACAATCTTCGCGATATCCGCCAGAGAGATATGCCGGTAGACTGCCTCGTAGCCTGCTATGACTCCGAGAACAACTTGATAAAGCAAACCAACCAATAATAGACCACCGATCACTTGTCTGATGTATTTTCCGATCCGATGGGACCGCGCAGGCTCCAGATCACGGCGTGCGTGGTGCTTCAATCGAAGCTCATCAAATAATGCGGCCGCCGGGCAAACGATCTGTTTTTCAATCCACTCAAATAGATAGGCTCGCCGCAAAAAGTCATAGAACCAGGACTTCGGCGGATGCGCCGATTCGGTCAGTTCCATTTTGAATTTATCGGCCCAGACCAACAACGGTCTCCACACAAGCTGATCGGTAGCCAGAATGACTAGAAGCATCGCCACAATCGCCCAAAATGCTGCCTGGTTGTCTCCGGTACCCACGGCGTTGGCCATGTAGGAACCCAGGCCGGGCAATTCAATGTTTTTGCCAAGCACGGTGATCGCTTCGCTCGCACTAACCGCAAACCATCCGCCCCCGAACGACATCATCGCATTCCAGATTAGGCTATGCATGGATGCCGGCACTTCGAGCTTGAGAAACCGTTGTCCAGCGCTTAGCCGAAAGCAGGTAGCCGCATCGTGAAGATCCTGTGGAGTGGTAACCATCGAATGGTAGAATCCGAAGGCCATGTTCCAAACCTGACCAGTAAAGACCGTGAGGATGCTGGCGCACTCAACCCCAAGCATGTTTCCAGGAAAGAGTGACACGAAAAAAGTCACGAAAATCGTCAGGAAACTAAGCACCGGCATGGACTGCATGATGTCCATGAACGGAAGAATGATCGCTCGCGCGATTTTGCTCTTTGCGGCAGCGTACCCCGCACTAAATGTGAAGATCAGCGAAAATCCGAACGCGATCCACATCCGCAGCAGAGTGCGGCCCGCATAGTAAGGAATGTATCGGATATCGGTGGAAATCGACAGCGACTGCGAGGTTGCATCGAAACGGACCATCATGCCGCTACCGAATTTGGCGATGCTCCACAACAGCCCGAGGACGGCGGCGAAAAGGATGAGGTCGATCCAGCCAAAGGACCGTTTGCTATCGGCGGCTCCAAGTTGTGTAGCAGTCGACTTCATGACAGAACTTTCGCCCGGCAATACCAGCTTCAGGAATTATTTCAATGCCAAAACCAGGGCGCCCAGGACAATCAGAGCGGCGCCGATTCCTTCTCGAAGATCGAGTTTCTCCCGCAGAATTAACATACCCAATCCGATCGCGACTACCACACTCAACTTATCGATGGGCGCAACCTTTGAGACTTCGCCCACTTGCAGCGCCCGAAAATAACATAGCCATGATAGACCCGTTGCCAAACCCGACAAGACGAGCATAATCCAGGCCTTTTTATCGATCGCAGCGATTGAGGCTCCCGTCGTTGTGAAGATCGCGATCCCCCAACTGAAAACCAGAATGACGCTCGTGCGGATAGCGGTCGCCAGATTCGAATTCACGTCCGCAACGCCGATTTTTGCCAGGATGGCAGTCGCTCCGGCAAACAAAGCCGAGAGTAACGCCCAAAAGAACCATTCCATAGTTGGATGATAACGTGACCAGTTGGACTTTGGTAGGAGGAAGGGTTGTGGCAGCGTGAAGTGGTACGCACACGAGGCTGAGCTGAAGCTTAGCCCTACCGAGTGTCAGAGCGAAGCGCGTCGTCGGTAATGCGCCGATTTATCGGCGCCTCGTACGGATCCGGCCTGTGTTTCGCCGCCTTGCCAGGATACATTTGCAGGAAATCTTTACCGCGGCGGCTCTGTTGCTTGTTGTCGGTATCGCTCTTGCCATGCAGAAGGTTGGCCTCTCCCCTGCCCTCGGCACGTTCCTGGCAGGAGTTGTCCTGGCAGAGAGCGAATATCGTCATGAATTGGAATCGGACATCGAGCCGTTCAAGGGTCTGCTGCTTGGTCTTTTCTTTATTTCGATTGGCGCGAGCATAGATCTTCGCCTGATTGCTCAGTTACCGCTGCTGTTTGCCGGCCTGGTGCTGGGATTGATCATTGTTAAGTTCTTACTCCTGCTGCTCGTGGGTAAGGTATCGAGGCTCGAGCGCAGCCAAAACTTTACTTTTGCGTTTGCCTTGGCGCAGGGAGGCGAATTTGCTTTCGTCCTGATCTCTTTTGCCACGCAGAATCAGATTTTTGATCAGCGTTTGGGTAACATGCTTGTGGCTACTGTCGCCTTGTCGATGGTGGCTGCTCCATTCCTTTTCACGTTGAATGACAATTTCGTTCAGCCACGCTTCTCTTCCCGATTGCCGGAACGCGAACCTGATGAAATTGATGAAAAGGGAAATCCGGTCATTATGGCGGGTTTCGGCCGATTCGGAAACATCATTGCGCGTGTTCTTAATCTACAAGGTATCAAAGCGACGGTACTCGACCTGGACGCGGACCAAGTAGATCTGGTCCGCAGGCTCGGATTGAAGGTATTCTACGGTGACGCTTCTCGCTTAGAACTCCTGCGTTCGGCAGGTGCAGACCGGGCGAAAATTCTCGTGTTAGCAATCGACGATGAGGAGAAGTCGATGCAGATGATTGAGACAGCGAGAAAACATTTTCCAAATTTGACAGTGCTGGCCCGAGCAAAAGGGCGCGATCACGCTTACAGGCTGGTCCGCGAAGGGGTAGAGTACATTTTCCGTGAAACATTGGGAAGTTCGCTCGATGTCGCCAATACAACCCTTCGTCTTTTAGGCGTTCGTGCCTATGAAGCGCGCCGCATCATCAGTGCCTTACGGAAGTACGACGAAGAAGGAGTGCGCGAGCTCGCCCAGTACAGCGATAATTTGGACGAGCTCGTGTCACACACTCGCAAGCGAATCCAGACACTGGAAGAATTGTTCGAGAATGAACGCACCCGCGTGCGGCATGCTGACATTGGCTGGGAGCCGCCCAAGCCCGAGTAGCGGCGCTTTCAGCGCCGCTGTTTTCGGTTATCGATTTTCAGTTTTCAGTTTTCGGTTGACGCCTCACAGAGGCTCTCGCTGGCAACGAACTGAAAACTGAAAACCGATAACCGAAAACCGCCAACAGCCGCGCTTAAGGCGCGGCTAAATGCTTTCCGCGTGACCGACTAGTGCTCGGTAGTCGTGAAGAATACGTTTTACGCTGAAAGCGACGGCGGAGACTTGGTTCTCAAATGGCAAGTGCGCGGGCGTACGAATCACTACACTGAAGGGATGCGGGCGGACCGATTCGAGATTGTAAAAGGCATGCTTTGCTCGATCCGGACCGGGAAGCAATTGGATCGGTTCGCTGGAAAGCGGTACCAGCTTCTGCGCCAGTTCAAGGGCGGGCCATAGAACCTCAGTAGCGATTACCCGGCTGGAGACGCAAACTTGCAGCCCAGAAATCGGCTCATTACCTCTCACTGCGATCACGCCATCCAATTCGTTATTGCTCAGTTCTTGCTCGAAGAAATGAATGACAGGATCGCTGCTTTGCCGCCAGAAGTCGTTCTCAAAATCGCGCTCACCGGCCCGTCCTGCCGGGTTTGCGAATGGATAACTAAACAGCGCATAGTCTTGCGCTAGCCAGGGCGCCAAATCCAGCTCCACCAAGATTTTGACGATGGCCGCCATGCTGATGGTGTCTCCCGAATCGAGGCCGCCCATCAATCCGAGGCGGACCGGGGTACCGTCACCTCTGGGGCCAATCAAAACGTAACTTGGTATCGTTCGCCGATGCAGCGCGATAGTGCGCCATTTCACAAGACTGGGAGAATCATCGGCAAGGACTTCAAGCGGACTCGAATTTGGGTCAGCGAGTTCGGAGTGGTTCAATCCAGCGAGTCGGTCAAGAGAAGCAGAGAAAACGGTGCTCACGAGTTCCTCCTATTGTTTTGGCTAGTCTGACGAGAACAGAGACAGATTATCGGAAGTTGGGATAATGTCTATCAAAATAATAGAGATTCAGTTGCGCCACTGAAAGCGGCGCGGTTTTTCCGTCTACCTCCGACGGTCTACCGTCCACCGTTTGGTACAGCTTCAATCGTCATCGGTGGTCCTAACATTTGATCGTGACATTCAAACTCAATTCTGGAATGCAAAGAATCGTAACGAACGCCGAACGCCGAACGCCAAACGCCAAACGCCAGACGCCAAACGCCAAACGTCCTCCGAATTCGCTTGCAGGAAATCACGTCAAATGCCAAACACCATTACGCTTCCCTGCATCAATTGCATGTTGCAAGATGCCGAAAAGCGGGGTAGCGGATAGCCTAACCTGTCCGTTAAGCGAGATAGCGGATAACTTAACCTGCCCTTTTAACTAAGAGCATTGATCTTTAACCCTTTAACGTATTCCTTGAATCATAAGGGAGTGCGTGTAAGATGCGCGCTTTAATTTGAGCACATGGTAAACGATAAAGCAGGAGCATCGACGCTCCTAAGCGAGGCAATCTCCAAGGCACAGCGGCATTTATTTGGCCTCCAGAATCCAGATGGATACTGGGTTGGCGAGCTTATAGTCGATTCAACACTTTGTTCCGACCTGATGACTTTTATGTACTGGTCGGGCGACATTGACTTGGATTTGCAGCAGAAATGTATCGAGCACATCCTAGCCCGGCGCTTACCTGACGGCGGATGGAATATTTACCCTGAAGGTCCGTCGGAAGTGAACGCCTCGGTCAAAGCCTATCTTTCTTTGAAGCTGGCCGGCTATTCAGTTGACGACCCAATGATGGTCCAGACTCGCGAACGGATTCATCAACTCGGAGGGATGGAAAAGACCAACACTTACGCTCGACTCTACCTGGCGCTGCTTGGCCAGGTGCCATGGGAAGCTGTCCCTTCTATTCCCGTCGAGTTTCTGTTATTACCCAAATGGTTACCGATCCACATGCACGCAGTCTCGTCGTGGACGCGCGCTATGATCGTTCCATTGGCAATCATCAATCATTACAGACCAACTCGCCAGCTTCCGCCGGAATGCCAGATTAGCGAACTCTTTCTAAATCCGGAAGTGGGGATCTACACCAAAGCATCCGGAACGCGACAACTTTTCCTGGCGCTCGATCGATGGCTTAAACGGGTTGAGAAGAAAGGTTCGCTCCCCTGGCGTCGCAAAGCGCTCCAAGAAGCTGAAAGTTGGATGCTCCAACGAATTGGCGAAGGTTGCGGCGGCTTAGCTGCGATCTTTCCAGCGATCCTGAATTCGATGATCGCTTTGCGCTGTCTTGGGTACGACAGGAATCATCCGGTATACGAAAAGGCAGAAAGCGACTTTCGCGAACTTTTCGTTGAAGATGAAGAAGGCTTCCGGATCCAGCCCTGTCTTTCTCCGGTCTGGGACACCGCCATCACAGTCACATCGCTGGCGCGATCAGGGATCACGATTAACAATCCTTCGATCAAGAAAGCAATTGATTGGCTGCTGGCACGCGAGGTCCGAATCGCCGGCGACTGGGTAGCCAACGTTCCCGGAGTGGAGCCATCGGGCTGGGCATTCGAATTTGAAAATCCCTACTATGCGGATGTGGATGACACGGCCATGGTTTTGCTGGCGCTGAACGAATCCGGACACGAAACCGATCCGGTGGTTCTCGCCCGCGCGGTACGGTGGCTGCTAGCGTTCCAATGCAAAGACGGAGGTTGGGCTGCATTCGATAAGGATGTGCAGAACCCGCTTCTTGAGAATGTGCCGTTCGCTGATCATAACGCGATCCTCGACCCGAGTTGCTGCGACGTGACTGCGCGGGCGCTCGAGGCGTTGGGCAAGCTTGGATTTCGCATTTCTCATCCGGCAATTGCACGCGGCGTCAAATTTCTAAAGAGACAGCAAGAACCTGATGGCGCTTGGTTTGGCCGTTGGGGAGTAAACTATATCTACGGAACGTCTCAGGTCCTCCGTGGACTCCTGGCGGTCGGTGCAGACATGAGCGAACCCTGGATTCAGAAGGGACGAACCTGGCTGGAGGAACAGCAAAACGCGGACGGCGGATGGGGCGAGACAGTTGCTTCATACGATGACCCGTTGCTACGGGGCCAAGGCACTACTACCCCGTCGCAAACGGCGTGGGCGCTACTCGGGCTATGTGCTTTCCCGGACGTCGACCGGCGCAGTGTACGTGAAGGAATCGAATATCTGGTATCGAACCAAAATCCGGACGGTTCTTGGAGCGAGACACTCATTACCGGAACCGGATTCCCGTTGGTCTTTTATCTCAAGTATGACATGTACCGGAATAACTGGCCGCTGATGGCGCTTGCCAGATATCAGACCAGGGTTGCGGAAGCGGCTTCGAGACCAGTCGAACGAGAAGAAGTCTTGCACGACAGACGGCGTAGCGAAGATTCTTTCGCCTCGACTCGATCGAGTTTCAGTTCCCTCCCAGTTTTCGTCCTCCTTCGGGATTTGCTGACGAAACTGAATCATGGATAAACCGCGAGTACTCGTCGCAGATTCCATTTCTCCGAAAGGGGTTGAACTGCTGCAGGAAGGAGGCCGCCTGCTGGTCGATGTTAAGATCGGCTTGAAAGAGTCTGAGTTAGTTTCGATCGTCGCAGACTATTCAGCGATCGTCGTACGGTCACAGACAAAGATCACGGCGAAAGTCATTGAAGCCGCGAAGAAACTAAAGGCCGTCGGTCGAGCTGGAGTCGGTGTTGATAACGTAGACGTCGAAGCAGCGACCCGCCGGGGGATTATCGTGATGAATACACCCGGCGGCAATACTATATCGACCGCTGAGCATGCCTTTTCGCTGCTGGTGTCAATCGCGCGCAATATTCCGCAAGCGCATGCCAGCGTGAAAGCGGCAAAATGGGATCGCAAGAATTTCGAGGGAGTCGAGTTGCACGGGAAAACCATCGGCATTCTTGGCATGGGACGAATCGGTACCGAGATCGCGCGGCGCGCCATAGCATTCGGGATGCGGCCTCTTGCCTATGATCCTTATCTCTCCCCTACTCGGGCACGCTCGTTACAAGTAGAGCTGTTTGAGGATTTGGATGATGTCTTGTCTCGCGCCGATTTTGTGACGCTGCACATGCCGCTGACCACTGAGACCAAGCACCTGATCGACGCCAAGCGATTGGCTAAAATGAAGCGAGGCGCGCGGATCATCAATTGCGCTCGCGGCGGGTTGATTGATGAGACGGCGCTGGCTGATGCACTTCGGTCCGGTCACATCGCTGCTGCTGCTCTGGACGTATTCGAAACTGAACCGCCGCCATCGGAATTTCCCCTACGGAACCTGGAAAACGTTGTGTTCACGCCGCACCTGGGCGCATCTACAACTGAGGCGCAAG
>JBPYFC010000203.1:0-11532 GCA_051984705.1 Chthoniobacterales bacterium
CGGGAACTACTTGCGTCTTCGTCGGGCGCTTTTCTTTTTGCGACTGGATCGGCTTTCTGTCTCTCCCGCCTTGGCTCTCTGCTTGTTAACGACTCCTGCAGCAACCTCTTTTTCGCGCCCCTTCTACCGCCCTTCCTTTTTCGCTTTTCGCGCGATCTTCTTGTATTGACGTTCTCTTTTTGGACTCGCACCGCGTGGCATAACAAACCTGTTCGCACCTCAGCTTTCACACGGATGCGGTCATTCTCACACGCACTCGCACACGCACTCGCGCTGACCCACATCGACACGCTCACTCAAATGGGAACCGCTATACAATCGAACCACGGAAAGGAACGATCTATGACACAAGAATTGGCCGGAAAATGAGTGGCAATCGTTGTGACTGACGCTTTCGAACAGGTCGAACTGGAAAAACCCAAAGAAGCTTTGGAGCAAGCTGCTTCCAGGATCAGTAACAAGAAAATTTGTGGTTTGATCGATTTCACCGAGAGAATCCGGCTAAGCTAACGCCTGTGGTTCCATCAGGAATCGACGAAAGTCCAGTCTTCGGATAAAATCAGCTCCGGAAGTCGCTGCGAACAGAGGAAGTAGTACGTTAGCGGCTCGGCAAAAAAAAGAGCGTTGCTCGTTCGAGCAACGCTCTTCTGACCAAAGCGAGCTGTGCTAGTCACGCTCTCGTTTAACTTTCACCTTCTGACCGGTCTGCCGGTCGTAGTAAACTTCCTTGTTACCTTTCTTCTCGAGGAGTTGGTATCGCGGCAGATCTTGCTGGACCTGTTGATACGTTACAACGGGCTCAGCCCGTTCGGTTGTAGTCGTGGTTGTCGTCGTAGCCGAAGGTTCTTGGACGATCATTCCGGAATCGTTCACATACACCACTCGGGTTGCGTTGTTCTCGCGAACGGTAACTGCATAAATACCTCCTTGATCACGCACAACTCGAGTCACCATAGAGGGATCCGCAATGTGTGTCTCTCGAATGACCGTTGTTTGCACAGGCTGCGGCAGTGTCGTGAATTGGATGTCATCGGCACGAGCAAAAACAGCCAGCGAGAAGGTTATGGCCAGTATTCCAGTGTATAATTTCATAGTGCGAATAGGAACCGGTGGTTGGGACCGGACCTTAATACGTCGTTTGTTTCGCGCCTGGAGTTCAAGCTGGATGTATGAGCGGTGCCGGCGATGTCGGCGTTGTCGGCGTTCTTCTATACTACATAGTTTCCTGATGGGTGACCCAATCGACCGCGAAACGAGTCATTTCATTGCTATTGGACAAACCAAGCTTTTCTTTGATGTGTGCTCGATGGGTTTCGATGGTCTTAATGCTGAGACGCAGATTATGAGCCACCGATTTCGTGCTATGTCCTTTCCCCAGCATAGTCAGAACCTCTAATTCTCGGTCCGACAGGCTGTCTACCGGGGACGACGAATTTGTCTCAGTAGCATTGACGGTTTTAAAAATGAGTTTCTCTGCGAAACGATTGCTCACAAAGAGCTTACCCTCCAGCACTTGTCTGACGGCACGGAGCACATGTTCAACCGCTTCGGCTTTCATCAAATAACCAAGTGCACCCGCTTTCAGCGCTCTGAGAGCATAGAGCGTCTCGTCGTGCATCGACAGAATCAGTATCATAAGCTTCGGCTGCTCGGCTTTCATCAGTTTCACGAGCTCGATCCCATTCGTACCTTTCAATGAGACATCGATGATTGCCAGATCAGGCCGATGCTTGCGCATCTGGTCTAGCGCGAGTGGCGCCGAATCGGCTTGCCCACAAACTTCCAGGTCAGGTTGCTGATTTAGAAGTCCTGCCACTCCTGATCGGAAGAGTGGATGGTCATCAACGATCAAAATCCGGTTGATCCGTTCAGTTTTTTGACTCACGGCGCTCCTTTCAAAAGGCTCTTCGATTAGAGCGTTTTGTCCGTGTCTCTCGTAGCTAAACCGTCGGAGGCCGAACCTCGCCGAAGACGAGAGAGACGATAAACAAAATCAGAAAGATGACGAACAGCACGTGAGCAATCCACGCAGCTTCCCCTGCGACACCACTTAATCCAAAAAGCTCTGCAATGATGGCGACGATAACAAACGCGATAGTCCAGCGCAGCATAGTCTACCTTTCTTTGCGCTAGTTCGTATCTCGCTCTGCGACCGGATGTTTCGCATACCACTTAATCATCCTCGTCCTTGTCCTCGCTTCCGGCCCACAATTCCGCGTAGCAAGATTCTCTCGATGTCGCTTCCGCTTAAGTGCCCCATTTAACCACGCGCGTGGTTCGGGTACGCGCTCGAACGAAAATCACTTATCCGGTTCCCTGGACTCAGGCTTCTCCAAATCCAAGAAATTTGCCAACGTATCAATCGTTTCAACCAGCGCCGTAGAGGCCTTTGAAATGGACTCACTTTCCTGCTGTAACCCTTTTGCTTCTAACTCCTCCTTAGCGCGTGCAACTTCAAAAATTGCAGCAAGGAGTTTAGGCGAGACCTTGTCATGAAAAATCTTCAGGATTCGACTCCGTTCTTCTTTCCGTCCGACAACGCGAGCATCTTGGAGGAGGCCGGTACTTTTATCCAACACATCAAGCATCAACAGAACAAAACCGCCGTCTCTCTTGGTCGCTTGCCCGGTCGCGAAATTCTCCGTATCAAGAATTCTGAAATGAACCGGGGCCACCTCAACATTAGTTGCCAGGTCCGATGCGTTTTCTTCTACGCCAGGTTGAAACTCGCCGAAAACGGCTAGTTCTTTGAAAGACGCTGATTGAAGCGCTGCGTCAGAATAACCGACGATTGATCGAAAGCTTTCGTTCCATGCGATCAGGCGGTCTTTCCCAATATGGGCGATCGCCGTGGGCAGTTGGAATTCATTTAATGCTCCACAAATCAACCGAGCCTCTTTTGACAATTCCATGAGATTTCAGATCGGTGCTTCGCTCCGGAGTTTAAGTGCTTAAAGTCATTTCGTCGATCCTTTTGCAGGTCCGCCTAGTGCCCGGAAAGCGAATGATGGGTGATGCTTTGGACGATCTTCGCTATTCTCATAATACTCTGGTTGCTCGGACTGCTTGGCCATGTAGCAGGTGGATTTATTCACCTGCTACTGGTTGTTGCTGTGATCGTATTGATTATCCGGTTAGTGCAAGGGGTGTAGCTTTAGGGCGGCAGAGGCGGTTCGCCTAGCCCACCGCAGAGGTCGTGCCGCGCCCCACAGGATCTATCTGCTTTGGGCGTGGGCGGCTAAGCCCTGCCGGTCTACTTGGGCAGCAACAAGCCGGCTGCGGCTAAAACCATAATCGCTGTCGCCCATCGCGCCAATATCCGCACCAAGGTTGATGGTGTTAGCGAAAAGTAACAAGACCATGAGTATGTAGACCAGCCATCGCGGATAACACTGAAGCAGGTTAGCTACGATTCCTTTGCCTGTGACCCGCCCAACTCGAGCGCTGACTTCCTGAATCGATGCCATGAATGGGTAGATCAACGGCATCGTCCAGAGCATTCCGTACCCGAACTGTGCACCAACACTGGAATAGGTGGCAATCCCACTCGGATCATCGTCAGCTGCACCGGTAATTAAGCCAGGTTCCAAAGACTTAACCACCCGGGCAAAAGCTTTGCCCAAGTTGCGAACAGGAAGCTTCTCGGTCGGTAAGATGCTAGTTTGATCTTGTAAGTGAATTGGTTTGATGATGTGAAAGTATTTCTGTATACGCGACGTGACACCGATTCGGCCGTAGCGCTGTCTGGCGGCAGGCCTCTGCCGCCGAGACATGGGACGTGCTTTCCCACTCACACACGTCCCCCCAAATGAGATCCGAATGGATCGTTATAGATGTCGGCGCCAGAGGCCTGCCGCCCTTGCAACTGCCCGATGATCTTATCGACTCTTCGACCCTCGCCAGCCCTTCGCCTTTGCTGATGTTTTAACTCTAGCCAGATTCTTCTCGACGCGGACGAGGGTACGCTCCAACCCCTCCGTATTTTCACGAAGTCGTTGTAGATTTACCTGCGCCCTTTTCAAATTGTTCTGAAGAGCGTTCGCCGTCGATTCCTCCGGCTTCTCCATATCTCTTGTTCGGGCGAAGATTAGACTCTGGACGCCGGAATGCCGATATTGACGATCACGGGAATTTTATTGACAATATGAGTACTTTCGCTTCGGTCGGAGCCCCAATCAAAATGCGCGGCCGTACACGTTCCAAGACGCCTAAGAAGACCAGTCAGAAATCACCGACGGTTGATCCCGAGGTACCATCCAGAGTTGTCGGAATTGGAGGATCCGCGGGTGGGCTCGAGGCATTTTCCGAATTATTGCGGTACCTTCCGAGCAAGACAGGCATGGCCTTCGTCTTTATTCAGCATCTCGAGCCGAAGCAACGTAGCCGGCTTCCCGAAATACTTTCTCGAATAACCAAGATGCCGGTCGAGGTAGCAAGCGATGGCCTGCCGGTGCGGCCCAATCACGTTTATGCGATGCCAGCCGGCATCGATCTGACGGTGAAAGATGGAATGCTGAAGCTTGAGCCTCGCGTCGACACGGCCGGACGGCATTTGCCGATCGACCATTTTTTCCGTTCACTCGCGGAATCGCAGGGAGAAACGGCGGTCGCGGTGATCCTTTCGGGAATGGGCAACGACGGGGCCGCCGGATTAAAAGCGATAAAAGAGAACGGAGGTACTACCTTTGCTCAAACGGAGCGCTCCGCACAGCATCCCTCAATGCCGGCTGCTGCCGTTGAATCCGGGTACGTAGATATCGTTGGGACCCCTCGCGGCATTGCGGGCGAATTGAACAATCTGGCTCAAAGTCGGCCCTTCAAGAGATCGAAGAAGAAAGTCATTCCTGAAAGCAGCTTGCGCAGCATCTTCACGCTACTTCGATCTCGAACCGAGGTTGATTTCAGCCAGTACCGCAAGACAACGGTCCGGCGCAGGATCCAGCGCCGCATGGCAGTTCATCGACTGGACAGTCTCGATGAATATTTGGCCTTCCTTAAGCGGAATCCGGAAGAGGTCGAGTCCCTGTACAAGGAAATGCTAATCCATGTCACAGGATTCTTTCGAGAGCCTGAGACTTTCGAAGTCCTTCAAACAACGGTACTCCCGCGCCTGTTGGAAAGGCGAGGCCGTAATGATCCTATTCGAATCTGGTTACCCGGATGTTCTACCGGCGAAGAGGCCTACTCGTTGGCGATCATCATGACCGAGTTCTTTGACAGCCACGCCGAATCGCCAGGAGCCCAAATCTTTGCGACCGATGTGAGCGAGCGAGTGCTGGAGATCGCCCGCAAAGGCGTCTTTGATCCGGCAATCGGGACGGATGTCTCGAAAGAACGCTTGCGCCGATTCTTTGTGAAAATCGATCGCGGATACCAAATTAATAAACAGATTCGCGACCTCTGCGTCTTCGCGCGCCAAAACGTCCTGCGAGACCCGCCATTCTCGCGGCTAGACCTGATCAGCTGCAGAAATGTTCTCATCTACTTTGAGTCGGCTGCTCAAAAGAAGCTGATCCCTTTTTTCCATTACGCGTTAAAGCCAGGCGGGTTCCTCTTGCTCGGAGGCGCGGAGACCGTCGGCGATTTCTCCGATCTTTTTGAGCCGGTCGACACAAGGACCAAACTGTTCGCCAAGCGGTCTGTGCAGAGCCCGCCGCTATCCAGCATGGACGTCGAGCTGGCCGGGCCGCAAGACACCGCTCTCCGCGATCTTGTGGCTCAGTCAAACCTGATGTTGCCGGACATCCGCCGCGAGACAGATCGAATCCTAATGACCAAATATTGTCCGCCGGCAATCGTGGTGGATAGCGGGATGAAGATCATCCAATTCCGAGGGAATGTCGCGCCTTACCTCGATCCTGAGCCGGGCGAAGCGAGCCTGGACCTTTTTAAAATGATACGGTCCAGCCTTGAGGTACCGATTCGCTCAACTATCAATGATGCCAAGAAAAGCAATGCTCCCGTCCGCAAAGACGGGATCGTGGTCCAAGGGAGCGGACAACGGCAATTTTTGAATCTGGAAGTGGTTCCGATGACCAGGCCCGGGGTTCGAGAACAATGTTTTCTGCTTCTCTTCGAAGAAAGCCGGATTGCCATACCTAAGCTGCGTGCGGGCAAACCAAAGAAGGGCCAGCCAAGCGTCGTCGACGCGCAGATTGATCAACTCGAGCAAGAGCTGGCTACAACCAGAGAACATCTTCAATCCCTGATTGAAGAGCAAGAATCCACGAATGAAGAACTGCGCTCGGCCAATGAAGAGATACAGTCCAGCAACGAAGAGCTGCAAAGCACTAATGAAGAATTGGAGACAGCCAAGGAGGAATTGCAATCGACCAACGAAGAGTTGATCACCCTGAACGAAGAGCTCAAAAGCGGGAACGTTGAGCTCAATGAGGTTAACAACGATCTGACCAACCTCTTGCGCAGTGTTAACATTCCGATCGTCATGGTCGACCGAAACTTGCGGATCCGGCGGTTCACGCCGGTCGCTCAGCGCATGCTGAAATTGATTCCCGCTGATGTCGGCAGGTCGATCACCGATCTGCGCGCGGATGTAGAAGTGCCGAATTTGGAGGCATTAATCTCCGGCGTGATCGATAGCCTCACCGCGAAAGATGTTGAGGTTCAGGATCGCAGCGGACACTGGTACAGTTTGCAGATCAGGCCCTACGAAACAGCCGACAACAAAATCACCGGTGCAGTCATGATCCTGTTCGATATCAACGCGGCCAAGCTAGAAACCGAACGGAGTAAGATGCTGACGAGCTATTCCGAGGCGTTAGTAGAGACCCTGCGCTACTGCGTAGTGATACTCGATGAGAAACTTCGAGTCGAAAAAGCGACGCCGTTTTTCTATCAAGAATTTCAGCTTACGCCGAAAGAGACGGAAGGAGTCCTAATCTACGAAGTTGGCGATGGCCAATGGAACATACCGGCGCTGCAGACGCTTTTGGAACAGCGGCTAGTGCAGAATCCAAAGATAAAGGATTACGAGATCGAACATGATTTCGCTCGGGTCGGCCGAAAGAAGCTCTTGGTGAATGCCCGCCGCTTTGACCCCGTCAACGGGGATGCTTTGATCCTAATTTCAATTGGCGAGAAGTAGCTGATTCATATATGGTCTAGCTCCGCTAGATGCCCAATCTGACGAAGAAACGATCATGCAGGGTAGCGACAAACCTGTAGCTGATCTTGCATCGCGGCCCGAAGTAGCACCGCCTTGGCGAGAGTCCATTCTCCGGAGCATCTCTCCTGCCGAATACGAGTTTTCACCGGTTGGTCAGGTCTCTCTTGATAGAAACGGACGGATCCGCTGCCTCAACCGAGCCGCAGCAGATATGCTGAGGGGCAGCAAATCGGCGTTACTCAACGTTCCGTTTCTCGCGTGCATCGAGAAATCCTATTACCGGGCATTTCTCGATCACCTGACCACCTGTGTTGGCATGCGAATGGAGGTTTGGACCGAAATCGGCATGGCGGAATTCACTCAGTGTCGAACGCCAGTAGAACTGAGAAGTACACCAGGAATTGATCCTGTCTCAGGCGAGGTTCTTTGTCGAACGGCATTGCTCCCGACGCGCTCCCTTTCAAAACAACGGGAACTAGAGGCGGAGTTACATCAGGCAAAACATTTATTTTCCCAAATCCTCGCTAATAATGCTGTTGCTACTGTTATGATCTCGGTTGGCAACAAGCGCTTTCTCACGGCAAACCAGATGTTCTATGAATTGGCTGGATTGGAGGAGCGCGATGTAATTGGCCGGCTACCGTCCGAAGCAGGTCTATATATCTCGAGCGGCGGTGAAGCGCATCGGCTGGAAGAGCTTTGGTCCAGGGATTTCAACCAGGACTCGGAATGCAGCCTCATAACGCCTCATGGCAAGACTATTGATGTGCTTGTTTCCGCCCGAGTAGTGGCATGCGGAGGTGAGCCTTGTGCGCTGGTCATGCTTCAGGACATGAGCGATCTGAATAAGCTGAAGCGTGATCTTGTTCACATCTCGGAAGAAGAACAGAGACGTTTCGCGCGCGACCTGCACGACAGTCATTGCCAGGACCTGACTGCGGCGGTCTTCTTTGCTGAAGCCATTGCCGCCTCTCTGGATAAAACAGATAAAGAAAACGCAGGACAGATTCGTACTTTGGCGGAAATGGTGCGCCGCAGCGTTGAGAACGCACATCGCTTGGCCGCGGATCTTGGCGCATTAGATGTGGAGAGATCTGGCCTTGATCAGGCGCTCCAGGAACTGGCCTCGCACACTCTCGAGCGTTTTGGGGTGGCATGTTCATTTAACACCAAAGGAGCGAAAGCGATTCGAGACACCACGCTCGCGACTCACCTCTATCGGATCACCCAGGAAGCGATCAGTAATGCGGCCAGACACGGTCACGCGAGGAAAATTGATGTTGCCCTGTCCGTTGAAGCTGACCAGGGCATCCTGAGAATATCGGATGACGGAGAAGGATTTGCGGCTGGCAAGAAACCAACCGGCCTGGGCGTGCGGACGATGAAGTATCGTGCAGCCGAGATAAGTGGCACCCTGCGTTTTGAGTCCAAACCGAAGGCTGGTACGACGGTTGTCTGTTCGTTTCCGGTGAAGTAGGCGAAAAACGCCGACAACGCCGACACTGCCAACATCGGAACCGAGGAGAGCTTGTCGTGCCGTAGCCTTGGCGAAAGCCGACCCTGCCGCCAGAGAAACCGAGAACGCCCTACACAAAAGAAAAAATCATACATCCACCGTCGAGGGTTGAATCGAAGACAACCGAAGTCATATGACTGGGAATTGTCGGCCAATTGCAGTTTGTGCTTCTATTGTCCTAGAATTCTGACACCGCTGCTACAAGACGTCGATGCGACCGCTCCGAATATTTCTGGTGGAGAATCATCAAGACACGGTCAAATACATCAGGCTGTATCTCGAATACTCCGGCCATACGGTTTTAACGGCGCCAGACATGGCAACAGCCCTGTGTCAGGTACCGGAATCAAGGTGCGATGTTTTGATCAGCGACATTGGGTTGCCGGACGGCGATGGTTGGGCGTTGCTCCAAAAGCTGGGCTCAGATCGACCCAGATTTGCAATTGCCATCAGCGGCTACGGCTCACGGAACGATCAGAAAAAAAGCAGCGCTGCAGGCTACAATCGGCATTTAGTTAAGCCTTTCTCGCCCGACGCGCTTAAAGCAGTCCTCGATGAGGCGGCATACTAAAAGGCCGGAAACGCCGAGATCGCCAAGAACGCCGAGAAGGGATAGGACAGCGATTGTCAGGATCTATCGTCGGTAGGGTCGCGCTTTAGCGCGGCCTCGTGCGGTTGCTACCTTCCGTCCTGTCGCCGTCTCGCCTTTCGCCCTCTCGCTTTCTCAGTTCTCGGCGATCACGGCGATGTCGGCGTTCCCGGCGTTAGTATATTCCCCGATAGATGAATCATCCAACGCACCGATTGTCAGGTTCCCCTTTGTGTCCTTAAATAGTTAATAGGAGCGGCTTTGCCCATTTTGCCGCAACAGAAACAGAACAGAAACAAGAACCTAAGGAGAGTGGAATCTGCACCCGTTTCAGCACAACGGGTGCAGAAACCTTCTTGAGAAAATGAAAACAATCTCCGATTATCCGCTTTTAATCGGAGAATTGCTCCGCCGAGCAGCGGTGCGACAGCAAAAACGCAGAAAATGGGATCGTTTCTTGCGCCGGTTATCTGGCGGAAAGCTTTTTGTGAGAACCGCTGATACCTGTCCCCGTTTGAAGGCCGACAACGCCGTCATCGCCGATACGGCTGGCAACGAAGCGCGTGCAAAGCTTTCGCTGTAGGGCGGCAGAGCTTGTCGTGCCGTAGCCTTGGCGAAGCCTGACTCTGCCGCCGGCAGCTATGGCGATCCATTCCGGATCGTATCTCGGCGTTCAATCTAACCTTTATCGAGGAGATTGGGATTCAATAAGGCAAACCGTTGACCCAGCGGAAGCTCCACTGCAAACGTTGATCCTCTCCCGATCCCGTCGCTGGCGGCATTAACAACACCGCCGTGGAGTTCGACGATCGCTTTGGAAATTGCCAAACCTAGTCCTAATCCTTCGGACTGTTCGCCTTGCTCGAACGCTTCGAAGATCCGCGTAATTAATTCCGGCGGGATTCCTCTTCCGGAATCTGCGAACTCGATCCGAAGCCAATCGCTGTGCGGATTGGTTGACCGTATTACCAGATGCCCTGTGTTTTCCGTGTACTGGATCGCGTTCTGCAGCAGGTTCCAGAACACCTGTTGCAAGCGGTCTGAGTCGGCATCGAGCAGATGGTCCGTTGCCCCAAGGTCAACGGACAAACGAAGCTGCTTGTTCTCCAGATCCGCTGCGCAGACCTCAATCACCGTCCGTAGCACGTCATGTACGTTAGTCAGCCGCAGGCTGAGCTGAAGCTTGCCCTTTCCCACCTTTGTTACATCGAGCAGATTCTCGATTAGCCTAGCTTCTATAGTGACGTTCTTTTGGATAACCTGTAGATGTTCACGAACTGAGTCGGGCAGAGTGTGGTCATCGGCTAACATTGAGGAGGAAAACAGAATCGGCATAAGCGGCGTTCGGAGCTCGTGGCTGAGAACATTCAAAATCCGATCCTTTTCTCGGTTTGCCGCCTCTGCTTTTTGCCTTGCCGCCTCGGCACGTGCTCGTGCCGCTTGTTCGTCAGCAAGCCTTAGTCGCTGTTCCTCTGCCTGTTTTGGTGCTGTCAGGTCGCGAACGATCTTCAAGAAACCATTCAGGTTACTGCTCTCATCTTTGATAGCGGTAACCGTGACATGTGCCCAATAGTATGAACCGCCTTTGCGCATTCGCCAGCCTTCCTCTTCAAAGCGGCCCTCTCCTTTCGCGATCATCAGCTCATACTGGGGCCAATCTTTCTTGATTGCCTCTGCCGGATAAAAGATCGAAAAGTTCCGGCCAATTACTTCGTCCGCTTTGTATCCGTTAATCTTTTCGGCGCCCCTGTTCCAGCTGATGATTGTGCCGTGACTATCTAGCAGGAACACCGCGTAGTCCGAAACTGCATCAACAAGTTGATGGAAATAGAAGTCTGGTGCCTTCAGGGACCGATGAACCCTATCCTTCGAATGCAAGATTCTTCCGCGGTTCGTCATAGGTCCCAGGTCTCAAGGCGATCCGGTGTGTGTGACGATAAGCCATCGCTTCATCAGACACGAGTCTCAGATTAGATCCGGGCATCGGGACCGTCCCCGATCGATAGCTCGGGGGATTCCCGGATAAGAGCTTGTATAAAGGCAAATCTGGAACTTAAACAACTACCGAACCGGGCTTTGGCTGGTAATCGGGATGCCGGGCTCTGCCGATTGCGATTGTCTCAACCACATCCGCTTCGGTGTGCTGGCATCTTCACCGCATACTTACCGACCATCTCCATCAACCTCAGCGCGTTGAGCGGCGCTCGCGTGTTTACGTCGTTATTAAAATAGACAAATCCCTTAACCCCTTGTCGGGCGCAACGACGCAGGTCTTCCGCCCAAGGCTCCAACTCCCGATCA
>JBPYFC010000204.1:0-5751 GCA_051984705.1 Chthoniobacterales bacterium
CCAGACGCAGGCGTGATGCTTCCATATAATTACAAAAAAGGGGCGATTATGTAACCCGGCCAAGGCATTCTCGCGAGTAATTTCTTTAAGTTCCCGGTTCCAGGTTCCGACCTTCCAGTTCGCGCCGTAAGCCCATCGGCGCTTGCAAAGCCCGGAACCAGGATCCCGGAACCCATCTTTTGGTGTTGCTACTTTCTCTGTTTGTGTTTCCAGTTTAAAACGTTGCTGGCGAATTCGCGCTTTTGCCGGCGTTTCACCTGTTCACCTTTTCACCGTTATGGCACTGAATACTGAATTGCTTTCTCGGGCCGCGACAGAAGCGCGTGGCTTGGCGATGGACGCTGTACAAGCTGCTGCTTCTGGACATCTCGGATTGCCGCTGGGTATGGCCGAGATCGGGGCCGTGCTATTTGGTCACGCGCTGCGTTATTATCCGGAGGATCCTCATTGGATTAACCGGGATCGGCTTGTGCTGTCCGCCGGCCACGGAAGCATGTTCTTATACGGATGGCTGCACCTGGCTGGCTACGATGTCTCGCTCGACGACATTCGAAATTTTCGTCAACTGCACAGCAAGACTCCCGGGCACCCGGAGTTTGGCGATACACCGGGAGTTGAGGCGACGACCGGTCCCCTGGGTCAAGGAGTAGGCAACGCGGTTGGAATGGCAGTTGCAGCGAAGATGCTGGAGGCGCGTTTCAATACCGCCTCGCACGCGATCTTCGATCACAAGATTATCTGTATCGCCGGCGATGGCTGTTTGCAGGAGGGTGTCGCAGCTGAAGCCGCTGCGTTTGCGGGACATCAGCGACTCGATAACCTGATTCTGATCTACGATTCCAATGACGTAACGCTCGATGCGATGGCGAACCTCACTCAAAGCGAGGATACCGGCGAACGCTTCAGCGCTTATGAATTCGAAGTTCAAAGGATCGATGGCCAGAACATGGAAGAGTTCCTTGCCGCGCTTGAGCGGGCCAAGAATTCGAAAAGCGGCAAACCGCAGTTCATCGTTGCGCGCACCTTGATTGGCAAAGGAATTCCTGAGATTGCTGGAACCAACAAGGCGCACGGAGAGGCCGGTGTGAAATTTGTGGATGCCGCGCGCAAAGCGTTGGGGTTGCCGGACGAAAAATTCTATGTCTCGAAAGAAGTGCGCGCCTTCTTCGCGGAACATCGGAGCGTATTGAAGCAGCGATACCTGGAATGGCAACAGAGGTTTGATGCTTGGAAGAAAGCCCATCCCGACCTCGCGAAAATGCTGCAGGACGGGATCGATCGATCCATACCCAAGGACTTGCTCAGCCGTGTTCCAACGTTTCCAACCGATGCGAAGATCGCGACTCGCAAAGCAGGAAGCGAAGTACTGCAACCGATCGCCGAAGCGGTGCCACTTTTGATTGGCGGAAGTGCCGATCTCTACGGCTCGACTCTAAATTATATTCAAAAGGCGCCGGACTTTAATCCAGAGCATCGCGACGGACGCAACATCCGATTTGGAATTCGGGAGCACGGAATGTGCGCGATATTGAACGGCATCGGCTACTACGGAATTTTTCGGCCTTCCGGTGCGACCTTTTTGGTATTTGCGGATTATTGCCGGCCCTCGATTCGTTTGGCGGCGCTGGCCAAACTCCCTGTGATCTACATATTTACCCACGACTCCGTCGGTGTGGGCGAAGATGGCCCAACCCATGAACCGGTCGAGACGGTGAGCGGATTGCGGTTGATCCCATGGCTTGATGTTATTCGCCCGGGCGACCCTGAGGAAACGGCTGGAGCATTTGTGGCGGCACTTGAGAGAACCAATGGCCCGACGCTGATCGCGCTGACTCGCCAGACCATTGCAATTCTAAACGATATTCCAGTAGAGAACCGGCGGAAAGGCGTCCTCAAAGGAGGCTACATCGCCGTGAAAGAAAAAGGCCCTCTGAAAAAAATACTTCTGGCTACGGGGAGCGAACTCCAGCACGCGGTCGCCGCGGCGAAGCAACTCGGCGACGGCGTTCGTGTCGTGTCAATGCCCTGTGCGGACCGCTTTTTGCGCGAGGACAAAGCTTATCAAGACGAGGTCTTACCGCCCTCTTGCAGGGATCGAGTCGCGATTGAAGCCGGCGTAACGACGTTCTGGTACAGATTTGTCGGCTTGGACGGTAAAGTGGTCGGTATCGATCGATTTGGACTGAGCGCTCCTGGCGGAACGGTAATGAAAGAATTAGGGATTACCGCCGAGCATCTGGTCGAGGTTGCGAAGTAACAATATCGGCCGCCACACCCACGAGGTCGCGCTAAGGCGCGACCCTACCGACGATGGGCCACGCCGCACTATCGGTAATGGCCCAGCTTTAGCTAGGCCTCGTGGGTGTGGCAACTCGATACCGCCGTCGCGGGATTTTTGGCCTATCCGTCAGTGCTATGATTCGCGCTTGCGCATTCTCTATATGCATATAGAGATTAGGGAAAATGCGGCTCCTCGATACTTTTACCTCAGACGATGTCCGAGCCCTAGCCGGGGAATTTGAGCATGAGTCCCCGACCAAAGTGCTGCAATGGGCTTGGGACGAGTTCGGCGAAGCCGCAGCTATCGGAACCAGTTTCCAAGGGGCCGGTTTGGTCGCTATTCATCACGCCGTCCTGGCTGGAATCCCATTGCCGGTTTTTACGATCGATACGGGTCTGCTTTTTCCCGAAACGCTGGAGCTGAAACGCCGGCTCGAATCATTTTTCAATTTGAAGATCGAAGCGCTGATCCCCGAGAAAACGCTGGATCAACAAGCCACGGAATTCGGCCCCAAACTCTGGGAGCGCAACCCCGACCTGTGCTGCACTCTTCGGAAGGTCATGCCGTTGCAGGAAAAGTTGGCAAGTCTCGATGCCTGGATCACTGGCTTGCGACGCGATCAATCCTCTGGCAGGAATGGAACCGGCGTCTTGGAGTTATATGAATTCGATCGGATCAGGCAAAAAAGGATCCTCAAGATTAATCCTTTGGCTGGATGGGCACGGGACGAGGTCTGGGAATATATTCGACGTCACAAGATCCCGTACAATCCATTGACGGATCGAGGTTTTCGAAGTATCGGTTGCTCGCCATGTACCAAGGCTGTCGTTTCCGGCGAAGACGAACGAGCAGGCAGATGGATTGGGTTCGAAAAAACGGAATGCGGGATACACACATTCCTTGGGGATAACATCTGACGATCGATGACCGATTCTAATTATGCGCATCTGGATGCGCTAGAGCATCAAAGTATTTATATTCTGCGAGAAGCTTACCGGAAGTTTAAGCGGCTCGCGATTCTTTGGAGCATTGGTAAGGACTCGTCGGTGATGTTGTGGCTGGTTCGAAAAGCCTTTTTCGGTCACATCCCGATTCCCTGTGTTCATATCGACACGAGTTACAAGATTCCGGAGATGATTACCTTTCGGGATCGGTTGGCCAGGGATTGGGGTATCGATCTTGTCGTTGGTCAGAACCGGGCTGCGCTCGATGAAGGCAGGACATTTCCGAACGGGCGACTGACACGGGTCGAGTGCTGTAGCCTGCTGAAAAAAGATGCCCTCGAAGCGGTTATTCAAGAGAAAGAGTACCAGGCGGTTATTGTTGGAATTCGGCGAGACGAAGAGGGTACCCGAGCGAAAGAAAGATATTTTTCACCGCGTGATCAGAATTTCGAGTGGAATTTCAAGGACCAGCCGCCGGAGCTTTGGGACCAATTCAAAACCGACTTCGATCCGGGCACGCATCTGCGTGTTCATCCGTTGCTGCATTGGACTGAATTGAACGTCTGGGAGTATATCGAGCGAGAGCGGATCCCGGTGGTGGATTTATACTTTTCCAAGAATGGGTCGAGATATCGAAGCTTGGGGTGCGCCCCTTGCACAAAGCCTGTACAATCGAGTGCCGGCACTGTCCGCGAAATCATTAATGAACTCCGCAACACGCGAATCTCAGAGCGGAGTACGCGCGCACAGGATCAGGAGGCGGAAGACGCGTTTGAGCGGCTGCGGGCCAGTGGGTACATGTGAGGAAGAGCCAACCGCAGGTTCCGCAGATTCCCCAGCTTTGTTTCGAGTCGCAGATGACGGTCTAACCAAGGAGTCAAAATGCAAGTAGCTGAATCCAGACGCGCTGACGGATCTGCGGAATCCCCCTCCGCCAAGGCTACGGGGGACGGGTCCGCTTCCGCCAAGGTTGGTGCGAACACGTCTGTGGAACCCACCGTTCCTTCTTCCTCACATCTTCGGATCGTTATTGTTGGGCATGTCGATCACGGAAAATCAACTTTGGTTGGGCGTCTGCTCCACGACACGGGATCGCTACCGGAAGGCAAATTCGAACAAATTCAGATCGTCTGCCGAAACCGAGGAGTGCCATTTGAATGGGCATTTCTGATGGATGCCCTGCAAGCCGAGCGAGATCAGAACGTGACGATCGATGTTTCCCAAATCTGGTTCAATTCTCCGCGGCGGCCTTATGTGATTATTGATGCGCCTGGGCACAAAGAGTTCCTGAAAAACATGATCACGGGCGCTGCTACCGCTGATGCGGCGTTGTTGCTGATTGCTGCAGATGAAGGAGTTCGCGAACAAAGCAAGCGGCACGCCTACCTTTTGAGCATGCTCGGTGTTCAACAAGTCATCGTGGTCGTGAATAAGATGGACTTGGTGGATTACTCTGAGTCTGTCTTTCGCAAGATTCAGGCAGAGTATCGCGATTTTCTAAAGAAACTTGGCGTAGAGCCGCGAACGTTTTTACCGGTTTCTGCACGCGAGGGGATGAACCTGGTACACGGATCGAAGCCACCTTGGTACGCTGGACCAAGCCTTCTGGAAGCTCTGGATGAACTGTCTGCTCCGCTGTTGGACGCGGATGCGCCGCTTCGTTTTGCCGTACAAGACGTTTATCGATTCGATCAGCGCCGCATTATTGCCGGGAGGATTGAATCGGGCACGCTTCGCGTAGGTGATGAAATTGCTTTCTGGCCAGACAACAAGACCTCACGTGTGGCGTCGATCGAACGGTGGAACGCTCCGGTAACGACGCAGGTCAGCGCGGGTGAATCGATTGGGGTCACACTAACCGAGCAGATTTTTGTCGAGCGGGGACATTTGGCATCGACCATCGACCAGAGCCCAATCGAAACGAACCGGTTTCGCGCCCGAGTCTTCTGGATGGGAGGTAAGCCTTTTACGGTTGGAAAGAAGTATCGGCTGAAGCTTCTGACCCAGGAGGTGGAATGCGACTTGGTATCGGTCGATCGCGCAATCGATGCGCTTTCTTTGGAGGTATCGACGGTCAGTCGTAGATCGCTCGGAAAGAATGAAGTCGCGGAGGTGACAATTCAGACCAGGGCGCCCCTGGTCATGGATAACTACCATCGTATCCCGACCACAGGTCGGTTTGTGATTGTCGACGATCGCGACCTGGCGGGAGGAGGAATAATTTTCGGCGGCGTTTACGTTGATCTGGAAAAGGTCGAGAGCACGAACATTTTCTGGTCGGATAGCGAAGTCAATCACCGGCTCCGAACCGAGCGCAATCGGCATCGAGGAATGGTCGTATGGTTTACCGGCCTGTCTGGCGCAGGGAAATCGACTCTTGCGCGCGGGCTCGAGGTTCTACTCTTCGACCGACAGATGCAGGCCTATGTCCTTGATGGGGATAATGTCCGCCACGGTTTGAACGCTAATCTCGGCTTTTCTCCAGAGGACAGGATCGAGAACATCCGCAGGGTTGCGGAAGTTGCA
>JBPYFC010000205.1:0-6367 GCA_051984705.1 Chthoniobacterales bacterium
GCGATGGAAAGCAAACCCGAGGAAAAGCAGCGTCAATCCAATGAAAATCGGTCGGTACGGTTCGAGAGCGGTCAGAGAGCCGATCCACGCACCGCTAACCCCGAGTGCGAGCAACACAAGTGGGCCAACGCAGCATATCGATGCTCCAATGGCCGATAATATACCGGCAATCAGGAAGCCTCTCTGAGCAGTAGACTTTTCCAGGTCAGACATATTTAGGGAGTCTCAGATTAGATATCTTCTTTCAGATGGCAGTTTACGCCCCGTACCTGAGTACGGAGTCAAATAGGAAATTCGGAATCGTCTGCTGGCGCCGATCGTCCAGAGTTCAGCTCTTGGTCGATTTCTGTGCCCAGCAGCCAGGAATTCTTCTTAGTCCGCCCGAAACGAAACTCTTTAGCTTGAAGCGTCGAGTCTCGCGATTCAGTCGAACGGCGTTGACCCCTTTGGTTTCGAAAACCGCCCGAACGATCCTCACTGGTTGACTCGAGACGCCTCCCTCGCCGGCGCGGCATTAACTGTTATTTCACTTAAGCAAGCGTTTCGATGATCGGGCAAGGCCGGTTGCCTTTGCGTCTGGCACACTGCTCAACGGTCTTCGCGAGGACCGACTCGATTCTGCGCAAGTGCCTCAGCTTTGCCTTAACCTGGATTAATTTTTCGGCCGCAAGCTTTTCAACGCGGTTGCAATCGGAGCTCGAAAGCTCCAAGAGCTTCCGAATATCCTCAAGCGAAAATCCTAGTTCTTGGGCGCTGCGAATGAAGCTCAATCTTCGCAGATCGTCATCGTTGTAGGATCGCATGCTGCCATAGGGCTTTTCCGGGAGCCCCATGAGCCCAATCCGCTGATAGTATCGGACAGTCTCCACATTTACGCCGCCCGATCTCGCAAGTTCGCCAATTCGCAATTTTTTGCGTTCCACAACTCCAACATCTACTCGTTTCATGTTGATGCGAAGCAGCTTTTTTTTGCGAAGGCCGATCTGAAAAGGGCAGCCGTCTGAGGCGCGCTATGACCTCATTTATTCTGGAAAAATTCACCTCAAGTAATTTGGAAATTCGCAGTCATTTAGGTTTCCACTTACTCGCCGCGGAGGGCGACGTATCATTGGGAATTAACGAATGATGGAAAAAAGAGGCCAGCTAGCCACCGGCATTATGCCACTCCCCCTGACTACGATCCTGCCAAGATCAACCCTCTAACGTCGGCCCAACAAATGAAATACCGGAAAGAAAGTGATTTTCGTAGCTTGGAGTTCAAGCTCAATAGCCTTGAACAGAAGTTCAATCAACTACAGGCTAGATTGGATCAGATCCAGGCTGGAATCGAAAAATTTCACCTTAAACCGCCAAGTGCTCAAGAAATCCAGGCTCCAGAATGTTCAACCCAAATGGCTACGGCTTGAAGCTGCGATGTCGTGTACCGGCTTTTTCACCGTCTATGCTTTATACCCTGATTTACAACGTTCAAAATAGGTCAATTACGGTTAAGACCAATTGGGAGTCACTCCTCCATTTGTAAAAAATTGTACGCTAAGGCCGGAAATTACGAGGGAAAAGGGTGTTATATCCAGGTCGACTGGACTGACGCTGGACAGGTCCTCGATCTGATCAAGGCTGCCCCGCAGGCCGCGCCACAGAAGCTCAGGCGCTGTCGTTACTTCAGGCTCGCGGCTTAACGTACTATTTTTTACAAAGGGAGGAGTGACCCCAACTTGGCGCGACGTTCCCGATCAACTCGAAAACCCGGAATCAATCTATGGGAGGGAGTGGGCGAGGGATTCGGACCATCCAACTCGACTGCGTTGAAGCCAACTTCGCTGCCACCCTCGGCGTTGTAAGTCGGACCGGCAGCCTCGATTCGCTGCCCATGCGGAGAGATGGGTCTGGCGCGGCTACATATCATCCGACGGCTGGATTTACACCTTGCTGGAACATGTCAGAGGTCTCCGAAATCGCAAACTGCGACCACTTCCGAGCCGACCGCTCCAGCCGGCGTTGCTCCTTAACCTACAATTTATTACAAACGGAGGAATGACACACAAACACACTGCAGTTTACATTACCGTCACGTCTCACTCGCAGACGATTCGAGTATCAGATCCAGGGTAGCTTTAGGCGGTATAGTAGCTTTGGCTAGGCGAAGCGGCGTCCTGCTGGGATCCGGAGAGACGGGTTCGAGGAATTGAATAGGGTCGCGCCGTAGGATCGGCTTCTCCCTTTTGGCGAGCGCTCTACGCAGTTTCGCCAAGGCGATATTCTGCAACTGCCGGATCCGCTCTCTGGTCACTCCGAATCTCTTTCCAACTTCTTCGAGAGTTTTCGGTTTGCCGCCGCTCAATCCGAATCGCTCGAAGATAATCTTGCGCTCGCGGTCGTCCAACACCTCCAAAAGCTCGCTAAGTTCGTCGCGCATGTCCTTCTCTCTAAACAACTCGAACGGCGTCCGCGCATCTTTATCACCGACGATCTCGCCAAATTCGGTTGAATCATCATCGCTGATCGGAGCATCAAGGGACGCCGGCCGGATCGAAACCGTCTTCAACTGAGAAAGCTTCGCGCTCGGGATACCGATCTCTTCGGCAAACTCTTCATCGGTCGGTTCACGACCTAACTCCTCGCTCATTTGGAGCGAGACCCGCCGCATCCTCGAGATCTTATCCACCAGATGGACTGGTAGCCGAATCGTCTTGCCCTGGTTCGCCAGCGCACGTTTGATCGATTGCTTAATCCACCAAGAGCTGTAGGTACTCAACTTGCCGCCCTTTCCCGGATCAAAGCGTTCGACGGCCTTGACCAGACCGATATTTCCTTCAGAAATCAAATCGAGGAGCGGTAACCCTAAATTCGAGTAGTCATGAGCAATCTTAACGACCAGTCGGAGGTTTGCTTTGATCATAAAAGCCCGAGCCTTTAAGTCGCCCTGCTTAATGCGTGCGGCCAACTCAATCTCCTCTTGCACGGTCAGTAGCGGCGTGCCGCTGATCTCCTGAAGGTAAATCTTAATGCTCGTCTCAGAATCGTCAGGCATGCACCAAACTTCGCCCCAG
Source organism: Chthoniobacterales bacterium (assembly GCA_051984705.1). Lineage (GTDB taxonomy): Bacteria > Verrucomicrobiota > Verrucomicrobiia > Chthoniobacterales > JAFAMB01 > JBKPBY01. The sequence continues at coordinate 3,051 of JBPYFC010000205.1, forward strand.
ATCGGCTCAGAAGCCACAGCTTGATTTGATTAGCTGATCGGATGCCCTAGAACACTGCGCAGCGATCGCTTTCTCTAACAAGACGCCCTAATGTTGCAGACATGGAAACCAAGAAAAACCGGGGGCTGAGAAACTGCGGCGACAAGCGACCTACCGCTCTCCCACACACAGACCTCCACCAGCTTGCTCCGCTGATTTTCCAGCCCTTCACGCAGCAGAATTCCTCAGATCGCAAAAAAAAAGATGCGAAAGTCAGGCTAGCTCTTCCTTCGGGCATTCCGGTAGGAGTTTAAAGTGAACCCGAAAACCTGAGGAAGGCATCCCATATTCGAAGAATCTGCGAAATTGCTCGTCTGGTTAATCCCTGTTGTTTTACTCGCCGTGATCATCCTGCCGCAGATGATCCGCATCCTGCGCGAGTACGAGCGAGGGGTGATTTTCCGTCTCGGCAAGCTGCTCGGCACAAAAGGGCCGGGATTGATTTCTCATTCCGATCGTCGATCGCATGGTGAGGATGGATCTGCGCGTCCTCACCATCGACGTAGCGCGCCAGGAAGTCATGACACGCGACAACGTCCCGATGACCGTTGACGCGGTCCTTTATTTTCGCGTCATCGATCCACCGGCTGCGGTCGTGCAAGTGGAGAAATACCTGAAAGCGACTTCGCTCATTTCGCAGACGACGCTGCGCAGCGTGCTCGGACAGGCGGAACTCGATGAACTGCTCTCGCAACGCGACAAGATAAATCTGAGGCTGCAGGAAATCATCGATCGGCAGACCGATCCATGGGGAATCAAAGTCACTGCCGTAGAGGTCAAAGACGTTCTTTTGCCTGACAGCATGAAGCGCGCGATGGCCGGCCAGGCCCAGTCGGAGCGGGAACGGCGCGCGAAAATCATAAACGCCGAAGGCGAGTTTCAGGCTGCGGAAAAACTCGTGCAGGCGGCATCGATGATTTCCACGCAACCGATCGCCCTGCAATTGCGCTTCTTGCAGACGATGAGGGAAATTTCGAGCGACCATCATACCACGACCATTCTGCCCCTGCCACTTGATCTGTTTGCACCGTTCATCAAACGGTCGGAAAGCCAAACGCCGAAAGAATCGTAGCCGACACAGTTCAACCAGACGCGGGCAGCAAAGCCGCGATGCGCGGACCGCGGCGGTTTGGGGGCGTGCTGGGTATGATGCAAACCTTAAGCTGACGGTTGCTCTGTTCCGAGGTGTTTACCGGCAGACTATGCGCGAGTTATCACGCATAAACCAGCAGATCAAAGAGCGCGCCACGCACCGTGCGCAACCTTCCCTTACGCAGACAGCCACCATTCGACCAGACCATAAAAGCCGATCTGACCCTCAATCTCCGACCTCTTATTGGGGAGCCCCGGCATTCTGCGATCTATCGCATTCTCTCGGGAATCGCCATGAAATACAATTCCGCAGCCCTAGTTGCTAGACTTCTCGACATTGCGGAGATGTTGAAAGCTCTCAACCGAGAGGATCCTTCAATGCAACCTTCGAACCACCACCCGTCTTCGCCTTTGCCAAGGGCGTCTTGATTCGATTCTACTCGATGAGGCTGCAAAAACCTGTTTGCCCAGCAACAAAATACCGCCAGTGCCATGGTTGCTCCAGGCAAGGGTCTCTTGGCGATGGATGAAAGCAATCGCACTTGTAACAAGCGATTCGAAGATGTTGGCATTGCACCGACCCGCTTCGATAGACGAACCGCGACAACGATCGCATCAAACTGCTTTCAGGGTGTGTATGGTTGGACACTTTGGAGCACGCATCGAAGAGTCGTCATAGACGCGGATGTCTCGAGCTACGTTCAACCGGAGATCACTCGTCCCGAATCCGGGGTCAATATCTTTGAAGAGATTGCAGAGCCAGAGGAAAAGCGTGCAGGGTAGTCCTTACTATTCCCCGACCTTCATTACCTCAAATGTTTCGAACAAAGGAACCAGATCAATCACTTCGTTGGCGGCACCTTTCAAGCCCGCGCCGAGCGTTTGAGCGGTAGCCGCCGCTTCCACCCGAATCCCATGTCGGCGGAGCTGCAATGCTAGATGCGCAAAATCGGCATCGCCCGTTACCAAAACGACGACATCCGGGCGCATCTCTACCGAAAGCTCTACGGCATCGATTGCCATCAATACGTCGACGTTTGCTTTGTAATGTTTGCCATCGCCCGGAGACCCTTCTTTTGCCACCACCAGAAACCCGTTGGAGCGAAGCCAATGCAGGAACTTATCCTTTTTGTCGCGTTCGGTCTGCCATTCCGGCATCCGAGGAGGCAGGCCGGCGTAGATAACCATTTCGATTAACTCCCGTCCCTGGCTTGCCTTTACTAGGTGATCGCGGAGCTTGAGCCAGTCCAGTTTTCGACCAAGGGCCCGGACCGCGCTGACGACGTTCGATTCATCCACGAAGATCAACACTCTTCTATCCCGCATGATGGTTGTATGTCTCATTCCAGACCGCCTCGTTTCAGCATATTGAAGAGAGTCGGTGTTTGCGCGTTAATTGAAAACACCAAATGAGCTTTACCGAGATCCTTCGAGAAATCCCAAAACTGACTGAGGCAGAACGTCAGGAGCTTCGCGAATGGCTGGATGGATATGATCCCGCCCTGCTTGTTAAATACGTTCCTTAATCGCAGCCCACTCGCAGACGATTATTCGCTAGGGGGTTAAGCCATGCGCCATTCCGCCAAGGCCGCGAATGCTTGGTTCTTTCCTAGATCGGGGTCGATGGCTAATTCCAGGGCTAAGACGTGACGCAAATCGACTTTGTAATCTTCTACCTCCGTGGTCGAGCTTTGGGGATTAAAGTTCCACTGCTGTCGAACGATCTCTTCAAAAGGACCTGTTGAGCTACCTGACCAACGCAGGGTGAACTGCTGCGTTCGCTCAACTTTTGGCTCCGAAAAACGTAGCCGTATCCGTCGTAGGTCTTTTGGTTCATCAAATAACAGCCGAATTGTCTGCTCGCCTGGTTGGCTAGCACCCCAACCAAGACTTTCACCGTGCTTGAACGCCGATTCGATTGGATGTTGGGGATCTTCAGATGAGACCTCCACCCGAGCAATTTCTTCAAGGTTCAACCATTCCTCAGATCTCCCGGAAGGGCTTGATTCAACGGCGATAATATGTTTCCGCATGTTTTGAGTTTCGCACGAGAACCTTATCTGCACAGTTACCTTTCGTTTCAGGGTTGGGCTGCCTTCCCGATTAATTAGGTCGCCGGACTCATCCCCGGTGCCCGGCTGGCATCAAACTAACTCAGTAAATCGGACAACAGTGCAATCGCGTCA
>JBPYFC010000206.1:0-4054 GCA_051984705.1 Chthoniobacterales bacterium
CCCTGCCATTAAATCTTCTAATCTTGGCGCCTTTGCGTCTTTGCGTGAGATTCCTTTTGCGCCTTTGCATGCGGACCATTGTGGGTAGGGTGTCGCGCTTCTGCGCGACCTGAACCCAGCGTGTGCCACGGAACTAGCTTATGCGGTTCGCTGGGCTGCCGCCAGTTCACCAAGCTTCTGCGCAAGCACAACTAGTTCATCATGGTCTTCCAAGCCATCGACAAATCGCTTTGGGATCCCGGATAGCCCGACTTGAGCGCCGACTAAAGCCCCGGTCAAGCAGGCGCGAGCCATGTTTTGTCCGCCACCGTTGATTGCGCTGAGGACCGCTGACTCGAAATCATCACGAAATCTGGCTGCAAGGTAGTACGCCGCCGGCAGTTGATGATAAATGGCGCATGGCATTCCGTATACGAGAGAGACTTTCCAGGCCGGCTCGATCCGAATATCCGGATCGAAGGCTGCTTCGGCCATGTTAGAAGGAGTAAGCAGAGCGTCGGGCGACGGGAATTTCCCAGTCACCGGTTGTTGGAGAGTAACGGCTTGAAACGGCAGGCGCCCGTTTCGGACAAGCTCCATCAGTTTGTCGGAAATTGTAGCATCCAAGGACTCGCCCGAAACCAGGAGAGCGAGTACCACATTATAAGCTGTAGACATTGCTACGATTGCGGGATCAGATTGCGTGAGCTCGCAGTGGGCGGATACAGTCTCGGCCACTTTACCGGGATCCAGCGCGTATCGCGCTGCGAGAACAATTGCTCGTTCGGCTGCTTCGGTTGTATCGGCGTTACCTCCGGTCTGCGTCCAATCGAGCCTTTCCTGGATCCGTTTACGAAATGCCTCACGGATCGACTGACTCGTGTATCCGCCAGGGCCATGCCTAGGTGTTCCATCAATCTCTTTAAAAAACTCATCCAGCCGACGAGTGAAATCCGCCTGGTTGTACTCACCGATTTCAACAACCGATCGCAACAGAAGCACCAAGAGTAAGCCAGTCTGATCCAACTGGCCTGCTTTCATCCCGCCGTGATATCGGTTGGGTTTTGGGTCTGTATAATCCGAGATCCAGGCGCCGTAATCCCGTCTGAGGTCCGCCAACTCGTAATACCAATGCGGACCCAGGCCGAGGGCATCGCCAACGAGGGCGCCTATTATTGCCCCGGCTGCTCTGTCGGGAACAGAAGGTGTCATGTGATTTCCTAGCACTGGAACGTCTGCATTGGCAAATCATCGGGGTGGAACGCTAGGTCCTGACTCCTAGCTCCTAGCTCCTAGCTCCTCCCGCCTCCGTTTCCGCTCAGTTAACGTCGCCACAACGATGCAGATCTCATAGAGAAGATACATCGGTCCGCCCATCATCAGCAACGATAACGCATCCGGCGTTGGGGCAAGAAACGCCGCAGCAACAAAGACGAGGACGAACGCGTAAGCACGGGTTCGTTTGAGCTGCGCAACGGATAAGATTCCTAGCCTGACCAGCACCAGTACAACCACCGGCAACTCAAATGCTACGCCGAATCCGATACAAAGCTGAGTCACAAACGAAAAATAGTCGCGTACGGTCCAAGTCGGTGTCCAACCGAGCGATTGAGCGTCCCGGAAAAAGAAACGCAGCGTGGCCGGTAGAACGAAAATATAACCGAGAATGACCCCACCAAGGAACAACCCGAAGCCGATCGCGGCTGCCGGCAGCATGGCTCTGCGTTCTTGCGGAGTCAGCGCCGGCAAAACGAACTGCCCGGCAAAATATATCAGGAACGGGAACGCAATAACGATTCCGGCGTAAAACGCGAGTTGGAAAGAGATCGTGATCGAGTCCGACACCCCAAGAGAAATGAGCTGTTTCAACAGGTTTGGGTCAATCGCTCGAAGCGGTGCCTGCAGGATACGTACGAGGAAGGTCCGGAATAAGAAAGCCAGCACCATCGCGCTGATCAATGAGATCGCCATCTTGATCAACACCCAGCGTAAGTCCTCGAGATGATCCAGGAACGGTTTTACCGCTTCCTGATGTTCGCCTTCTCGGAATTTGAACAATTGCGATAGTTTCATCGCTCCAACCACTTCTTAACAGGGACATCCGGTTCTTGAGACCAGAAATGAATCCGCAGATTCCACAGATTACGCAGATTTTTTCCTGAAATTTTATTAGCCTTCATTTTCTAAGAATCCGTGGAATCTGCGTAATCTGCGGTTCGGTTTACATTTGGGCGAGCAACCCCTTGGCGGCGAGCCGCGCATATAGCGCCAAGGTATTAGCATCCTGGATGATATGGTCGGCAATCATTTCGCGGAGCTGCGCAAAACTGAACTCACGACATTCAACGATCGATTCGCTGTCGTCATGATTACTGCCGGCAACCGCTTTCCGCACTGGCCGGGCGAGAAATAAGTAAGGGGTCTCGTCGCTGTATCCTTGTGAAGTATAGTAATGTCCTAGAAAAACCAGGTCCCCGCCCGGTGCGAGTTCATATCCGGTCTCTTCAGTCAACTCGCGTAACGCCGTCTCCTTGAGCAGAGGCATGTCCGGCTCCATCGAATCATCCACTTGCCCAGCCGGGAATTCCCAAAGGAGCTTTCGGATCGGTATTCGAGCTTGATGAATCAGGACAACGTTTCCTTCGGGCGTCACTGGAGCAATTACCACGGCCTTCTTGCGCCGGACTGTAGTCCAGGTGCGCACGCGATGCTCACCTGGCGGAACAACTTTTTCCTGGAAAACCTCAACATAAGAATTCTTAAAGAGGGACCTCGTATCGAGGACTTGCCAGTCATCACGATCTTTCACGGAGAACTGCGTCCCATCTTTCCAATTCGGCCGCAACATTTTTTCGTGAGGGCGCGCCGATACCGGTTCTCCGGTCAATTGCGCGATCCAGGTCCAAGCTTTCGAATACGTCGGGCCCGAATCGGTCGCTGAACTGCTGGAATTCCTCCAGGCGCAGCTCGGGGAACCCACGTCGTTGTTCAAGCGAGTAGGCCACCAATTTACCAATGACCTCGTGCGCCTGTCTGAATGGCACGCCGCGAATTACCAGATAGTCAGCGAGATCCGTTGCAAGCAGTCCGGGGTCTTCCGCTGCTGATCGAGCCCGCGCCTTTACAATCTCGATCTCCGATAACATGCCGGCATAAACCTCCAGAGCGGTTTTGATCTGATCAATTGAATCAAAGACTGTTTCTTTATCTTCCTGGAGATCCCGGTTGTACGTCATCGGCAAACCTTTCAGCACACTCAACAGCGAGACGAGATTTCCAATTAAGCGCCCGGTTTTGCCGCGGGTAAGCTCGCAGACATCCGGATTCTTTTTCTGCGGCATCAGACTTGATCCGGTGCTGTAGGCATCGCTCAACCTGACAAACTGAAACTCGGAAGAAGCGAACAGGATCAAATCCTCGCTCAATCGCGACAGATGCACGCCAAGCAGGGAAAGAATAAACAACATTTCGGCAACGAAATCGCGATCGCTGACTGCGTCCATGCTGTTCCGTGTCACCTCCGGAAAATCCAGAAGTTGGGCAATGTAATTGCGATCCAGCACAATGGTCGAGCCGGCTATCGCACCTGACCCGAGCGGCATCCGATTAATCCTTTTGCGTGCGTCAGTCAGCCGCTCGAAATCGCGCTCGAACATTTCCACATAAGCCAGGAGATAATGCGCGAGTAGCACCGGCTGCGCCCGCTGAAGATGGGTGTACCCGGGCAGAACGACATCCCGGTGCGCGCTGGCCAGTTTAACTAGAGCGCATTGAAAATTACGAATCAGGTCTCGGATAACATCCGTCTCCGCCCGTAGATACAATCGCAGATCGAGAGCAACCTGATCGTTTCGACTCCTGGCTGTATGCAGTTTGGCACCGGCCGCTCCAATCTTGGTAGTCAACGCCGCCTCGACATTCATGTGAATATCTTCAAGCGTCTCTTGGAACCCGAATTTTCCAGACTCGATCTCCTGGCGAATCGATTCCAGGCCGGTCTTGATCTGTTGAAATTCGTTGGGAGTAATCTAGCCCGCTTTTTCTAAGGCCGCAGCATGCGCGATCGACCCTTGAA
>JBPYFC010000207.1:0-5409 GCA_051984705.1 Chthoniobacterales bacterium
ACTGGAAAACCGAATAAGAAACCGTGGTGACTATCGATCCAGCGGCATGGATCTCTCGAAGCAAACCTTCGGATTCTATCGCCCGTAGTATTTGGTTATGTGAGCATGTCGCGGAAGACTAGAGCTGGTTCTTATATTGTTCCAAGGTGATCCGGACCAACTGACTTCGAGTATGGACGCCGGTCTTTGAGAAGAGTTGCTGTAAGGTTGCCTTAACCGTGCTTTCGGAAACTCCGATGCGCACCGCGATCTCACAATTGGACATGCCTTTGAGTACATATGATACGACCTGGCGCTGTCGCTCTGTAAACCGCGCATTTCGTGGTTGTGAAAAAGGTTTCGGGGTGATTTTCATTGCAGACTCGAAAAGCTGTTGGTCGAACCACACCTTTCCCCCGATGACGCCGCGGATTGCTTGAGCCAACAAGGCATGGGAATTGTGTTTCATGAAAATTCCGGAGATGCCTAGATAAATCATCTCGGCCGCTTCACGGTCTTTTATCCCCGCCGTCACAACCAGGGTCTTGCCTTTAAAGCCCTGGTCTTTTGCCAAACGAATGAATTTCAATCCGTTGTCCTCGCGTAGGTAGAAATTAAGCAGCACGATATCGATTTGCTTTTGATGCAAAAGCGCGACTGCTTCTCCCACAGTGCCGCAACACCCGACCACCTCAAAGTCCGCTTCCGACGCCAACAGACGGGCCGCACTCTCTCGAAAGAGATCGTGGTCATCAAGCAGCAGAATCCGAACTCGCTGTTTGGGCGATTCATCCATTGATTTCTTCTGTGATCGCCCGCGCTGACAACAGTCTCGCGAACATGAGCCTATAATGTTGCGTGAGGTCGGTGTCTCGTCAAGGCGGATTGTTGGGGATTGTCCGAAAGATTTGTGGTCTTATCGAACGATAACTACACGCCTATAGAATGATGCCCATCGAAATATAGGTTCTTTTGCCGAAAAGATAAGATTTACTTCTCCTGACAACGACCTACATTTGATTTAGCCAGACCCCAATTTATTTACGAGCGCCGAAATAGTGCAACAAAAAAACAAAATGCGCTGGACGGCAAACATGACCTCAAAGAATAAGAGAGTCGTAGTTCACTCAGCCGTGGTTGCGGTCTGCGTGATCGTTTTGTCAGCGTACTTCTTTTTTTTCAGTCGAGCTTCAAGGGGGGGCGCTGGTGCTGCCTATATCAAGGGCCCGCCATCTGAGCTCCCCCCTCGTGGCGCGGCCGATCCATTGACCGCTCAAAGCGTCGAGTTGTCTGCTTCCGAGTTCGAGCAGTTCAAGGTGGAGCCGGCCCGGGAACGTGAGTTCACGATCCAGCGCGAGACGGTGGGCAATATCGACTTCAATCAGGAAATGTCGGTCGCGGTCTTTCCACCGGTCCAGGGCAAGATTATCGCACTCTTTGCCAGCGCCGGGGATGATGTGAAGAAGGGAATGTCGCTCTACACGGTCGACAGCCCCGATCTGGTGCAGGCCGGATCAAGCATGATCGCCGCCGCGGGGACCCTCGAACTGACCACCCGAGCGCTGAAGCGCTCCAAGGAGCTGTACGAAATCCAGGGGGTTTCTCAAAAGGATTTAGATCAGGCCATTTCCGAGCAGCAAAGCAGTGAGGCTGCATTGAAGGCGGCGCGCGATGCCGTTCGGATTTTCGGCAAGACCGACGCGGAAATGGACCGTATGATCGCCGAACGCAAGGTCGATTCGGTGCTGGTGGTGCGAAGTCCGATAACAGGAAAAGTGACAGCACGAAGTGCCGCTCCGGGTCTGTTCACGCAGCCGGGCAATCCGCCAGCCCCCTACACAGTGTCGGATATTTCGACGATGTGGATGGTGGCGAACGTCGCCGAGAGCGACTTTCCGTTTGTCCGATTGGGGGAGAAAGTCGATGTTACGCTGAATGCATATCCGGGTCGGGTGTTTCAGGGGAAGATCGTCAATATCGGGGCGTCGATAGATCCGAATACCCGTCGTGTCTCGATGCGTTCAGAAATCCGCGATCCCAAGCATGAGCTACGGCCCGGCATGTTCGCGACCTTTCTGATCCGTACAGGTCAAGCTGTCCGTTCCGTGGCGGTTCCTCTCAACGGGGTAGTCCGAGAAGGCGACGGCACAATGGCCGTGTGGGTCACCACCGACCGCAGGCGCTTAATCAGGCGGGCAGTTAAGGTGGGCCTTCAGCAGGACGGTTTTGCTCAGATCGTCGAGGGACTCCGACGCGGGGAGCTGGTTGCGACCGAAGGAGCGCTATTTCTGAGCAACGCCGTTACGGAGGCGGCTCGGGAAGTCGCATAGGGTAAGCGATGCTAAGAGCTCTGCTTACTTTTTCACTGTCCCGCCGCGCGATCATCCTGCTCGGCTTGATCGTGCTTGTCGGCGGTGGTCTCGTCGCGTTCTCCAGGATCAACATCGAGGCCTATCCAAACCCGGCGCCGGTCATTCTGGAAATCACTGCGCAGGCACCCGGTCTGTCTGCCGAAGAGATGGAGCGCTATTACTCGATTCCGATAGAGGTTGGCCTCGCCGTCACTCCAGGGGTCGACGTCATTCGCTCGACGTCATTCTATGGACTGTCTTTCGTCAGGGTCAGATTCAACTACGGCGTCGATTATTATTTCGCCAAAACACAAGCAGCTATTGCGCTGCAACAAAACGTCAACCTGCCCAACGGTGTGCAGGCTAATATCCAGGGCTCAAGCCTCGTCGGCGAGGTCTTCCGCTACCAGTTGGTGGGTTCCCCGCACTTCGGGCTAACCAATCTACGGACGCTGCAGGACTGGGTCATGCAACGGCGGCTGCTAACGGTTCCCGGTGTCGTGCAAGTGGTGGCCTGGGGTGGGACCACCAAGACCTACGATGTCGAAGTCGATCTCCATAAACTCGACGCCTATGGCGTCACGCTCCCCCAAGTGCTGACGGCGATCGGCAATGCCAATGTGAACGTAGGTGGCCGCACGATCGACATCGGCCAGCAGTCGGTCAACGTTCGCGGCGTCGGCCTGATCGGTGGCGGTGAGGTGGAGAGCGTACCGGCTGCCCTGGATGGGTACGCCGGCAAAAATCGGCAGCAGCCATGGGGACGCGAGAGTGTTCTGCGCAATCGAAAGGTGGAGGATATCGAGAAGATAGTTCTCAGCTCCCAGGCTGGCGGGATACCCGTCCTGGTAAAGGATGTGGCCAACGTTTCGGTAGGCTACTTACCCAGACTTGGCAAGGCGAGTCGCGACGATGAAGAGGACGTGGTCACGGCGATCGTGATCATGAACCGGACGCTGCACACCAACGAGGTATTGCCCCGCGTCAAGGAGGAGATCGCGAAAATAAACAGCGATGGCACCCTACCCCCTGGGGTGCGCGCGGTGCCCATCTATGACCGTGGGTCGCTCGTCTCGGTCACGACACATACGGTCTTGCACAATCTCATCTTTGGCTGTGTGCTGGTCTTCCTCATCCAGTGGATCTTTCTCGGGAACCTGCGGAGCGCCATCATCGTGGGGGCCAACATCCCCTTTGCGCTGCTCTTCAGCGTTACGCTGCTGTATCTGATGGGAGAGTCGGCGAACCTGCTATCGATCGGCGCCGTGGATTTCGGCATCATCGTCGACTCCGCCGTCATCCTCGTCGAGAACGTCTACCGCAATCTTCAGACAACCGAAGGGCAGCAGGTAGCGCTCAGAGAAAGATATTACGGCCCGCAGGCGCATGGATGGAGCGAGCGATTCCAGATGATCTTCGCGAGCGCCCTCCAGGTAGACCGAGCGATCCTTTTCTCGACCACCATCACGCTGGCGGCGTTTCTCCCGCTGTTCACTATGCAGGGCGTCGAAGGCCAGATCTTCAGCCCGATGGCGCGGACCTACGCGTACGCAATGGCGGGCGCGCTGATCTCGACCTTCACCGTTACCCCTGTTTTGATGACACTCCTGCTTCCCGAGCATATACACGATGCCGAGACGATCATCGTGCGAGCGCTACGTCGGATCTATGAACCGGTGCTGCGCTGGGCGTTGTCCCGGCGGGCGATCGTTGTCGCGATCGGTGTCGCCTTCCTGGCACTAGTTGGGTTGCTGATTCCCCGACTCGGCGGTGAGTTTCTGCCGACCCTAGAAGAAGGCAATCTCTGGATTCGAGCTACGATGCCTCCCACGATCTCGCTCGGAGCGGGCATGCCGGTGGTCGACCGTATCCGCAAAATTCTCCGCGCCCGCCCGGAAGTCATCACCGTTGTCGCTCAACACGGCCGTCCTGACGATGGCAGCGATGCCGCGGGTTTCTCCAATGCCGAGTTCTTCGCGCCGCTCAAGCCGTCGGACCAGTGGCCCCGAGGTATGACAAAAGAGCGCCTAATCGAGGAGCTGCAAAAGCAATTCTCCGACGAGTTCACGGGCATCACCTTCAACTTCTCGCAATACATCCAGGACAATATCGAAGAAGGTCTGTCGGGCGTGAAGGGCGCCAATTCGATCAAGGTCATTGGCCGGGATCTCGCGACGCTGGAACAGATTGCTACGCAAGTTTTGGCCACAATGGACCAGGTCAGGGGTGTGAGCGATCTCGGTATCTTTCGGGTGTTGGGTCAGCCCAACTTGAATATTACGTTGGACCGGGAGAAAGCGGCCCGTTATGGCCTCAACGCCGGCGATGTAAACAACGTCATCCAGGCAGCCTTGGGTGGGACGCAAGCCACCACGGTGCTTGAAGGTGATCGCCAATTCGCCCTGATCGTGCGCGTCGCGCCCGAGTACCGCGATAGCCTGGACCGGGTGCGCAGCATCAAGATCGGTATTCAGAGTAGCAGCGGTGCCAACGCCTACATTCCGCTGAGTGAGCTTGCAACGATCACTTTGGATACGGGCGCCTCCTATATCTTTCACGAACGCAATGAGCGATACGTCCCGATCAAATTCAGCGTGCGGGGCCGCGACCTCGAGAGTACCATCGCCGACGCCCAGGAGCGGATTGCCAGGCAAGTGAAACTACCACAGGGTTATCGGATCGCGTGGGCCGGGGAATTCGATGAGCTGCAGCATGCCAAGAAGCGGCTCGAGGTGATCGTCCCGGTGAGCCTCACGTTGATCATAATCCTGCTATACGGGCTGTTCGGATCGGTACGCGATAGCCTTCTCACATTGGTCGGTATTCCGTTCGCGATCGCCGGCGGTGTGCTGGCGTTGTTTGTCACCGGCCTCAATTTCAGCATCTCCGCGGCTATCGGATTTGTGTCCCTAATGGGGATTTCAGTGATGAACGGCATCCTGGTTCTTACTTACTACAATGAGGTCATGCAGCACGGCGGGCGCTCGCCCCTCGATGGCATGTTCCACGCCGCCTCTCAGCGGATGCGGCCGACGCTGATGACGGCGCTCTCCGCATGCATCGGCCTGGTTCCGGCTGC
>JBPYFC010000208.1:0-4502 GCA_051984705.1 Chthoniobacterales bacterium
TCGAAAATGTATCCGGTGAAGTAAGGGGTAACCATTCCGAGCAATCCGACCAGCACCCCCATTGCCACGATTGTCCAAATCTCTTTGCGACTCCGCTGCAGCCCGAACCGAGCCAGATCTCGTAAGCGAGTCGCGATCCCTGGAAGAGAGGGATAAAACATGATCGCGATCGGCTCCAGCGTCGCTGCAATCTCGGCGTTGACAATGGTTCTCTGGATTGATCTAGGGCCTACCAGTTCGTAAGCCGTGCCGCCCTTTGGCAGAAGAGCCACGGCATCGGAATATCCGGCACGGTATGCTAATAACGGGCCGCTATCCGACTTCCACCACTCACCGCGAAGAGCCACCTCTCGATAACGGCATTGAGAGGCCTTAGCAATTGCGGCAACCTTTCCTCGAACTTGTTTTAGACCGGGAGGAGCAACGATACTTACGTTGCTGGCGGCGCCGACTAATCGGCAGGCCGCCAGAAGCTGATCCTCCTGGTCGCCCATCACGTCGCCGGCACCGGGCAAGTCTCTTCGACGTGTCAGGACCGCGGCTATATCTGCTAGAGCGGAAGTTCTCGACCAGTCTGCGAAGGCGGCTCGCCGGCGCAGAAGATTGAAGTCGTCGACGAAGCGCAGTTTCTGGTTGATGATAACGCAGCGGGAAGCAATCTCGCGAAAGCGGCGAACTCCTGGCCAGACTAATTGTCTGGACGATGCTTCGTTGACTCCTAAAACTTCTACTTCGACTGCCGACGCCGCTTGGATCCAAGCCTCCGGTGCAAGCGGAAAGACGAAAGGCTCGGAGCCGTTCGACAAAACTGTCTCGGTGCCCAAAAACAATATGTCGTCGTTGAACCGTAACCATCCGACGCTTCGTCCGGTCCTCGCGATCTGACCATTGCCGACGGGGATTTTCGTTCCCGGATTCAGGACCGCCTCCGCGCGCGGTGCAGAGCGAATCGCTCGGGCAACCCCTGCCGAGACGTCGCTGACCCAATGATCGACCAATTGGCAAACGAGAGAACCAAGTTCCGGGTCCTGCGACAATGTCTCCAGCTGGCTCCAGGAAACCCGAAAGAGCCTCGTCTCCATCGCGAAATTGGCGAGCATGCAGAGACTAGACTCTTGATCAAAAGGGAGAGTGCCGGCCAAACTCCCCGACTCCAAGGTCATGAAGAATTCCCAAGCGGAGCTAATCTCTCCGGCCTCTTCGGCTGTAGCGACGAAAAAATCGACCTGACCCGCAGCAATGAACCATACAGGGCCGTCCGGCTCCAGAACCAGCGTGTCATTCAGCTGGTAAGATGCTGCCTCGCTCCCTCTGGCGAGCAGATTCTCCAGGTTGGTAAGAGCGTTCCGATCCATACTTCTAGTGCATTTTGATCAACGCAGAGTAGGGACCGCCCGCGTCCTTTAGAGATTCGTGATTTCCCCGTTCGACGACTTTGCCGAGGTGGAGCACAATGATCTCGTCACAATCGCGAATCGTGCTGAGCCGGTGCGCAACAATCAGGCAGCAGCAGCCGCGCCGGCGCAGGTTCCTGGTAATCAGATGTTCTGTTGCAGCATCGATAGCGCTGGTCGCTTCATCCAGAATCAAGAACGTCGGATTGTTGACCAGAGCTCGCGCAATTTCCAGCCGCTGACGTTGCCCGCCGGAAAAGTTGAGTCCACCTTCCGCCACAGGTCCCAAGAAACCGCCTTGGCGGGCCGTCAACACATCAGCGATTTCGGCGTCTTTGCACGCCTGCACCACATCAAAATCAGGAACGGTCGAATCCCAGATTGTGATGTTGTCGCGGATCGAACCGTCGAACATGAAGACGTCTTGGTCGACCATGCCAATCGAATTGTAAAGCAGGTGTGACGGAATCCTTTCTCGGGGCGCCCCATCAAAAAGAATCTCACCGGACCAAGGCTTAAACAATCCCGCCACCAGCTTGGCGACAGTGGATTTACCGCTTCCGCTGCCGCCCACTAGCGCAACGCGCTGCCCCGGTTTGATTAGCAGGCTAAAATTCTCGATCAAGGGAGGACCGAGCGGATTGAAACCGAATGTCAGGTTTTTTATTTCTACCCGGCCGGCTAGTCTTAGTATGTTATCGAACCTCTGATCTAACTCATTTTCGAGCGAGCCAGTGTCTTCATCATAGCGAAGCACGTCGTCCAGTCGCGTCAAATCGGCCTCCGTCTCCTGGAGCACGGTCCCAAAATTGACCAGGGTTGTGATCGGCTTCGTAAAACCATCCATCAGCAACTGAAACGCCACGAGTAAGCCGACCGTCATATGCCCGTCGATGACCCGGAATCCACCCATGCCAAGAATGGCTGTTGAAATCAGCGCTTTGGTAAATGGAGGAACGGCGGAAAGGCACTGCCCAAACATCTCCATTTTCTGCTCAGAACGAATCGTACGGGCCTGATAGCCACCCCAACGTTCGAAAAACTCCATCTCACCGCCGGTCGCCTTGAGCGTTTCCATCATCTGGATTCCGTTCATCGTGGTGCCGGTCAGTTTTCCTTTCGCCTGCAAGAAGTTGTAACTTGCATCTGTGCGAGGCCGGCGAACAAACCGGGTGACGACGATGTTCACCGAAGCCAGCGAGACACAGACGACAGTCAGCCAAAAATCGTAGCCGATCATCAGCAGCGTAAAGAAGAGCAACGACATCAGATCGAGCAGGGTGGTAGCCAGCTTCTCGGAGAGCATCTTGGCCACCTTGTCGTTGATCAGAACGCGAGAGCTGATTTCCCCGGCAAAACGTTGTGAAAAGAATTCAACAGGCAGTTGAATGGTGTGCTTGAGAAATTTGGCCGACGTCGTCAGCGCAAACTTAGTCTGCAATCGAAGAAGAAAGTGCCGTTCGAGAAAAATCAGCACGGTCATCAGCAATGCCGACCCAACCATACACGCGAGTAACGGTCTCAGTATCCACGCCTTCTCGGAGACCACAAATTCATCGATGAAAACCCGAGTGAACGCCGGATTTACTATGTTCGGCAGAATGATGAGCACACCCGCGGCTAGCGCATAGAGAAGACCGGTCTCAAAGCCGGACAGCCGCCGGCGCAACGATCCGATAAGACTTGGCTTCTGCCCACCAGCTGCAAACTCGCCCGTCGGGCGGAGGATCAAGACAACACCAGTAAAAGATGCTTCGAACTCCGAAAGGCTGACTCGCCTGGGCCCACTTGCAGGATCGTTGAGATAAATAACGCCTTTGTGGACCCCCTCATAAACAAGGAAATGATTGAAGTTCCAAAAAAGGATCGCAGGCGGCTCGATCTGCAACACATGTTCCACCTCGCAACGCAGCCCTTTTGCCTCCAGCCCAAGACCTCGAGCTGCCTTTAAGATGTTGTTTGCTTTACTACCGTCTCGGGTGACACCGCAATCTTGCCTGAGCTTTTCTAGCGGAAGCCAAAGATCGTAGTAGCGGAGAATGATGCCGAGCGCGGCGGCCCCGCATTCCACAGCTTCCATCTGAAGAAGGGTAGGCGTTACGATTCGTCGTGGCGCTTTCTTCTCTTGGGTGGCCTCTGCCTGAACACTCATTGGATCCCGAGCAATTCCTTAATCTTCGGAATCACGAACTCGATTGGGGGTTTCAGCTCAGTAACGATGTTTCCTGAACAAGGTGTGCCGGTATGAATTTCCACCGGTGGCCCTAATGGCGAAGACCACTTATACCCACTTTGCGTATTTTTGTCCTGTAACACCGCCGCGTGAATCTCAATTGGAGTTCCTGGCTCCAGGAGTTCTTTTACCAATTGGTCGTTGTGCAAAACCTGGCCCATGCTCTCTGGCGTGCTTGGGAAAGGTGAAACATCAAGTACCTGCCCGATCATAAATCCGTACTCTTCAGGCTTGACGGTCGACGGGGCGATCTGAACGATCATCCCGCGCCGAACTTTCTTCCCCATCCCCGCCAGCACATAAACTGTCGCCTGCATTTGCGCCGTTTCCTCTTCAATGGTTGCGATTCGGTCTTTTGGAGTGACAGCGTCTCCGCTACGAACCAAAGTTTCCACGACGCGTCCGGCATAAGGGCTCCTGACCTCTGTCGTCAGCGCCAGCTCCGACTGAAACGTCTTGAGGTCCTTTGTGGCCTCGTCAATCCCGTTTAATCGCTGATTGCGGGCCTGAGTGGTCTCGCGAATGATCTTGTCCTTCTGCGAGATCACATCCAGTTGCTTTACCTTGCTATCTAAAATCTCTTTCTGAATTGAGAAGAAAGCTTCTTGGGCTTTGATCACGGCATCCTGAGGCACAAGGCCCTTCTCCTTCAGTCCGATCTGCGTTTCATAATAGGTCCTACGGGTTTCGGCTTGTGGTGTTAAGTCGTCGATGATTTTCAGCAACGTCTGACTTTGGCTATCGAGAGCGCTGACGCTAGTTCGATCACTTTGTTCCTCCCGAGCGTACGCCTCAGCATGTCTTTCTTGTAGATGCCGGATCAGATCCTGTTGCAGGCGTATTTTCGCTTCGAGCTGCGGTCTATTCATCCGAGC
>JBPYFC010000209.1:0-4319 GCA_051984705.1 Chthoniobacterales bacterium
AGGCGGTTGGAGGCGTTTCAGTAAACGGGGTCGTATCGGCGTATCGGGGTGTCGGGCGTATCGGCGTGAAAATCATGTCTGAATAACTCCTCCCGAGGCTGCGCGAAATAACGCGATTTTCACGCCGATACGCCGACACCCCGATACGCCGACACGACCCCGTTTTGCGCTCCGGATTTCCTCGGTTACATTTTCAAATGCGATTGGACCGACTCACAGCGAAGATGCAGGAGGGGCTTCAGGAGAGTCAGACTCTAGCTTCTAATCTGCAGGATCAGGAAATCACTCCGGAGCATATATTACTGGCGCTTCTTCGTCAGACCGATGGTCTGGCAAGGCCATTGTTGGAGAAGCTCAATGTTCGCCCGCAACAAGTTGAGCAGAGCCTTGAACAAGAATTGTCCAAGCGCCCAAAAGTATCTGGCGGAGCGATTGATCAGTATCTCAGCGCCGAGCTTCGCGCTGTCCTAAATGATGCGGAAAAGGAAATGACCGGGCTGAAGGACGAGTATGTCAGCGTCGAACACGTTTTATTGGCGTTAACGGACTCGAAAACTGCCAGCGGCAGGATACTTCGTGAGGCGGGGGTGACACGCGACCGCTTGATGCAGGCCTTAGTCGCAGTTCGCGGTTCTCAAAGGGTCACCGACCAGAATCCCGAGGACAAATATCAAACACTGCAGAAATACGGACGCGATCTAACCGAGGCCGCGCGTCGCGGGAAGATCGACCCGGTTATTGGCAGGGACGACGAGATCCGAAGAGTGATGCAAGTTCTTTCCAGGCGGACAAAGAATAACCCGGTACTGATTGGCGAGCCGGGCGTTGGCAAGACGGCCATTGTTGAAGGGCTTGCCCGCCGTATCGTCAGCGGGGACGTCCCGGATTCGCTAAAACGGAAACGAATCATCGCGATGGATATTGGATCGATGATTGCGGGTGCCAAGTTTCGCGGAGAATTCGAGGATCGATTGAAAGCGTTTCTCAAAGAGGTCACGGATTCTCAGGGAGAAATCATTCTGTTCATTGATGAGCTTCACACAATCGTCGGCGCCGGAGCTGCTGAAGGCGCGGTCGATGCTTCCAATCTGCTTAAGCCTCAATTGGCAAGGGGAGAACTGCACACTATCGGCGCAACCACCCTAGACGAGTACCGCAAACACATCGAAAAAGATGCGGCATTAGAGAGACGTTTTCAGCCGGTGATGGTCGACGAGCCTTCGGTTGAAGATACGATCGCAATTTTGCGCGGCTTGAAAGAGCGGTACGAAGTCCATCATGGTGTTCGGATTCAAGACGCGGCGCTGGTGGCCGCAGCAGTCCTGAGTCATCGATATATTTCCGATCGGTTCCTGCCGGACAAAGCGGTTGATCTCGTGGACGAAGCGGCGTCGCGGCTGAAAATCGAACTCGATTCGATGCCGACTGCGATCGATCAGATTGACCGTCAGATCATGCAGCTTGAGATGGAGCGGCAGGCGCTTCGAAAGGAGAAGGACGAGGCTAGCCAACAGCGGATGGCAAGACTCGAGAAAGAGTTGTCCGACCTCAAGGAGCAGAGCGCTCAGCTCAAAGCGCAATGGCAAAGCGAGAAGAAAGTGATTGAAGAGTCACGCAAACTTCAGGAGCAGATCGAGGCTAAGAAGACCGAGCTGGAACAGGCCCAGCGCAGAGGGGAACTAGCCAAGGCCAGCGAGATTCAATATGGAGTGTTGCCCGAGTTGAACCGCAAGTTCGGCGAGATCAACAGCCGCTTGGGTGAGCTACAGAAGTCGCAGCAGATCCTGAAAGAAGAGGTCACCGAGGAGGATATCGCGGAAGTCGTTTCCAGTTGGACCGGAATTCCAGTCTCCCGTTTGCGCGAAAGCGAACGGGAAAAGCTGGTGCATATGGAAGAGCGGCTGGGCGAGCGTGTCATCGGCCAGAAAGAAGCGATTTCGGCGGTATCAAATGCTGTGCGCCGAGCGCGTGCTGGATTGGGAGACGAGAACAAGCCAATTGGGTCTTTTATTTTTCTCGGTCCAACTGGTGTGGGAAAGACGGAGCTGAGTCGCGCTTTAGCCGAATTTCTTTTCGATGATGAGAACGCCATGATTCGCATCGACATGAGCGAATACATGGAAAAACACACTGTTGCTCGGCTGATCGGGGCACCTCCCGGCTATGTTGGCTACGAAGAAGGAGGCCAGCTGAGCGAAGCGGTCAGGCGCAAGCCGTATAGTGTGGTTCTGTTTGATGAAATTGAGAAAGCGCACCCGGACGTGTTTAACGTCCTGCTGCAGGTGCTTGACGATGGCCGTATCACGGATGGCCAGGGGCGAACCGTCGACTTCAAAAATACGGTCATCATCATGACCAGCAATATCGGCAGCCAATATATATTGGATGTTACCGATCGTAAGGAACGGAACCGGCGCGTGATGGACGCGTTGAGAGCGCATTTCCGTCCAGAATTTTTGAACCGTGTCGATGAGATCATCATCTTTGACCGGCTCACTGAGGATGAGTTAGTGACGATTGTGGATATCCAACTCCGCAGAGTTATTAAGCGTCTATCCCAACGAAACCTTCAACTCACACTCACGGATGCCACGAAAAAGCTTCTCGCAAAAGAAGGCTTCGATCCTGTGTTTGGCGCTCGCCCGCTCAAGCGAACAATTCAACGGGATTTGCTCGATCCGCTGAGCCTGGAGTTGCTGGAAGGAAAATTTAAGGAAGGTGATTCGATCAGGGCTGACGTCGTTGGCGACCGTATCACGTTTAAGAAAAAATAGGTATGAAATCAGCTTATGAGCTTGCGATGGAACGCCTCCAAAAAGAGGCGCCCTCTGTTCCTTTGACGGAAGAACAACGAAATGAGATTTCCGAAATTGAATCGCTCTATAAGTCGAAGATCGCTGAGAAAGAGCTGCTTTTAAAAGATCAGATCCAGAAAGAACTCGCGGCAGGGAGGTTCGACGAAGTTGAGAGTCTAAAACAGCAGCTCAGTTCAGAGCTCCGCCGTTTGTCAGAGGAGCGAGAGGAGAAGAAGGAGAGAGTGCGGCAACGGAGGTAGGTGGTTTTGGTATAGGTCCTATTGGTCCCATTCGGGGATAGGACCAATACGACCAATGGAACGGTTGGCGGGCCGTACTACTGCATAAAGTGCCCGTGGGCTACAACAACCGATTGGCCGGTCAGCGCGTTGGTCGGGAATGTCGCCAGAAACAATGCGGTGTTGGCAACGTCTTCCAAGGAAGTGAATTCGCCATCGACTGTTGCCCGGAGCATGACGTTTTTGATCACCTCTTCTTCGGTTATACCGAGTTGAATCGCTTGCTCGGGAATCTGTTTTTCGACCAGCGGAGTTCGGACAAAGCCCGGGCAGATGGTGTTAGAACGGATACCATATTTCGCCCCTTCTACGGCGACTGCTTTAGCCAGTCCCAGTAAGGCGTGTTTTGCCGCGATGTAAGCTGATTTGTTCGGCGACGCCATATGAGAATGAATGGAGCCGGTGTAGATAATCGATCCGCCACGTTTCTGCGCGATCATCTGTCGCATCGCGGCACGGGTCAGTAGAAAAGCTCCATCCACATGGATGCTTTGCATCTTGCGCCAATCCGAAAATGTGAAGTCGACAATCGGATTTATAATCTGGATTCCGGCGTTGCTGATCAGAACATCGACGCCACCGAGAGAGCGTATGGTTTCGGCGATTGCGCGTTCGACTTCGCGTTCGTTGGCAACGTCTAATTCTATTGCAGCCGCTTCACCTTTGGCGGAGCGGATCTCGTCGACCGTTCTTTCTGCTGCTGGCAAATTGATATCTGCGACAGCGACTTTGTGTTTGTTCTGACCGAAAGCGAGCGCCATGGATCGTCCAAGCCCGCTGCCGGCTCCTGTAATGAACGCGATTTTTGATTCTGGGGACATAGGCGGGAGCGGCGCCTTCCGCTGTCGCCGAGGCTTCCACCTTCGCCAAGGCTTCCACCTTCGCCAAGGCTAAGGTGGACAGGCCGGTGGACACGCTGGTGGACAAGCCGTGGAAAGGCTAGGTGGACAGGCTGGCGGACAGGTTGGCGCCGCTGTTCACAGTCTACCGTTTATCGTCTACCGTCCACCGTTGGTTTTAATTGCTTTCGAGTGGTTCGCCAGCCGCTCTCATTTTCTCCTGCATCCGCCTGTGAATTGCTGCAGCTCCGCGAACCAGAAAGGAGTTTAAAATAATGGACACCAGCGCGCCCGCCACGATCAAGCTTTGGCCCTGGGTCGAAAGTATTCGAAGTGCAATACCGAGCTCGGCTAGAATAAAGGAGAACTCTCCAATTTGCGCTAAG
>JBPYFC010000210.1:0-14073 GCA_051984705.1 Chthoniobacterales bacterium
TTCTAGGGCAGAAAAACGCGTTGTGGTGGGATCTCCCGGCGCGCGAGTCATTGGAGTTAAATCGCGCAATTTATGAAATCGATCAGAAAAGCTTTCAACACATCGTCGATGAGCTGGTCGATCTGCTTGATGTTCGCGACAAACTGAATGTGATGGTTCGCGAATTGAGCCTGGGCGAACGGATGAAGATGGAGTTGATCGCTGCACTGATCCACAGCCCTAAAGTTTTGTTTCTGGATGAGCCGACCATCGGACTGGATGTTGTCAGCCAAAAAAAGGTCCGCGATTTTCTCCGTCACTACAGCAGCCAAAATCAGATCTCGACGATGTTGACCAGCCATTACATGCAGGACATCGAGGAACTCTGTCCGCGCGTCATTATCATCGACCACGGCCAGGTTTTCTTCGACGGCAAACTGGAGCAAATCATCGAGAAATTCGCCGGCTACAAGCTCCTCCAGTTCACGTTTTCTCAGATCCCTTCGTGTTCGTTCGAGATGGGTGAGGTTGTGGAAAAAAATGGAAACTCGATCAAACTGAAGGTCGAGCGCGAAAAGGTGACCGAAGTCTGTCGAGACATTCTATCGAACTGCCCTGTACAAGATTTCAGCGTCGAAGAGGAGCCGATCGAAGAGATTATCCGGCAAGTATTTTACAATCACGCCGAGGAGAAGACTGGGAGCACCGAGGTCGCGGCCATCGCACAGAATTGATTGGGATGAGCGTTGTCAGACCGTGTACTCAGCGAATGAAGGCGACAAAGCGCTCCACGAGGAGCGCGAGATGGCCGCTTCGCAGCCATTACCGTTGATAGACCAGATACCCGTTTAACGCATCAACGGCACGATCGAGTTGAGGATCAGGTGCTTGGTCGACCAGCGTTTGATCCTCCGGCGACAACAGCGTATGACGCTGTCGCAACAGCACGGCACGTTCTTCGTCAGCATTCAAGGAAGATTCAATATCGGGCGCAATGCCCCTTTCCTGAATTACCTGTTTGCTCGGAGTGTAATATTTCGCGGTGGTCAACCAGAGTGCAGAACCATCCGGTAAAGGCATCTGACTCTGGACCACGCCCTTCCCGAACGTGGTCTCTCCAACAACGACAGCACGTTTAAGATCTTTCAACGCACCGGCAACAACTTCAGCACCGCTGGCGCTCAAGCCATTGACAAGGATCGCGATCGGAAAGTCGAGGCGCTCCTTTGAAACGTGACCGGTGTAATACTCGCGGCGTTGCGCAGGGTCGCGGCCTTCGGTGTAGGCAACCAACGTCCTCGGCGGAAGGAAGACCCCACATACATCAACCGCACTAGTTAACAAGCCACCCGGATTATTCCGGAGATCAATTATCAGCGCCTGCATCCCTTGCGCCTCCATCGAGTCGAGTTTCTCTGAAAGCTCGTGGGCGGTCGGTTCGGTAAATTCAGTGATCCGAAGATAGGCGATCTTACGAGGGGTCCCTTTGCCAACGCTGATCATTCTCGAGTCCACCACGCTTGGAACTTTGATCAGCGCTCTACGCAGCTCCACCTCCCTCGTTCCCTTCGTTGAAGGCCGATAAATACTAACTTTCAACGTTTGATCGATTTGCCCCTTGAGCAGGCGATCCAGGTCTTCGCCAGACATATTTTCTGTCGGTTTACCATCGATTGAGACGAGGTGATCGCCCGGCATTATCCCAGCCTGCGCACTTGGGCTATTCTCCATCGTCGCGAGAATCACAATCGCCTGGTCCCGGCGCGAAACGGTAAATCCGAATCCACCAAACTCGCCTTTGGTCTCGTTTTCCCGGTCTTTGAGGTCGTCTGGCTCAATAAACTGGCTATGAGGATCTAGGTGCTGCAGCATGGCGTGCAACGCGGAGTAGACCAGCTTTTGGTAGGAGATGACGCTGCCGTCGACGTAATCGTTCCGAATCACCTGCAGCGCACGAGTGAATGCAGCGACGACGCTATGGTCAATCCCCGAGTCGTCGCCAGTGTCCCCGGCACCCAACACTCTCAGCCCGATCCATACATCTAATGAAATGAACAGGACAAGAAACCAGAAAAGACTTCTTCGCTTCATCCGCTTAAGGACTGTAGCATGGATTTTACATCTGATGCAAAATTCACCATGACTGAACGCGTCTTCCAAGCTCTAGACCAATTCCGCATTGAAACCCCCAGTTGGGGTTATTCCGATACCGGTACCCGGTTCGGCAAATTCCTACAGGATGCCGCAGCGATCGATATTGCTGACAAACTCGCTGACGCCGGCCAAGTCCATCATTATACCGGTTGTTGTCCAACCGTTGCGCTACATGTTCTGTGGGATTTTACTCCGGGCCAAGATCCGTCAGAAGTGGTCAACCTGGCGGCAAAAAACGGAGTTCGGATTGGAGCAATCAATCCAAACGTTTTTCAGGATCAGATCTACAAATATGGCTCCGTTTGCAATCGAGACGCAGTCGCCAGAAAATTGGCGACCGACCATCTGATCGATAGTGTTACGATCGCCAAGAAAGTTGGAAGCAAGCTTGTTTCGTTGTGGTTTGCCGACGGCTCGAATTATCCTGGGCAGGCGAATATACGTTGGCGTAAACAGGCTTTAGTCGACGGGTTGCGCAAGATGCATGCATCACTCGATCCAGATCAGGTCATGCTGGTTGAGTACAAACCGTTTGAGCCCGCGTTTTATCACACAGACCTGGCCGATTGGGGGATGTCGTACATCACGGCCAAAGCGGCCGGGCCGCAGTCCAAGGTGCTTGTCGACACCGGACATCATTATCAGGGACAGAACATTGAACAAATCGTGGCATGGCTGCTGGATGAAGGGATGCTGGGTGGGTTCCATTTCAACGATCGCAGATTTGCGGACGACGACCTGACCCTCGGATCGATCGATCCTTATCAGGTATTCCGGATCTTTCACGAGATTCTGTTCTACTGCTGGGAACGAAAAACGAAGGTCGATGTAGCGTATATGATCGACCAATCACATATCGATAAGCCTAAGATTGAGGCGACCCTGCAGACAGTCGCGACCGCACAGGAACTGTATGCAAAGGCTGCGCTGGTTGATCACGCAAAACTGGCAGGCCACCAGGAACGCAATGAGCAGGTTGACGCCGAGGAATGTCTTCGCAATGCCTTTTTCACCGACGTCCGCCCCTCAATCGTCGAATGGCGAAAACAGAAGAATCTGCCAGCCGACCCGCTCCATGCATTTCGCGAAAGCGGCTATGAAGCAAAGGTGGCCAAGGAACGACGGGAAAGGCGAAAGCAAATGGGGTTGAGCGGGACGAGCTCATACGCGTAGCCACTCTCGGCGTCGAGCTGGAAGCTTAACCCATCCGGCCTCGGCCGGAATGGAAGCTTGGGCTACCGCAATCCTCCGGATTGACCTTCCAGCTCGACATTGATGCCCAGCGCACCAATTATCCCCTTGACTAGGGAGGCAAAGACGGCCATTTTCCCGGCTCTTCACGGAAAAGGAGACGACCATGTCCAGAGAATGCAGCATTACAGGCGCGAAACCCGCAAAGGGCCATGTCATCCACAGACGTGGTATGGCAAAGAAAAAGGGTGGCGTTGGACGACACGTTACAGCCAATACTCCGCGTTTGTTCCTGCCTAACCTGAAGACGCGAAGAATCTGGATCGCCGAGCTGAACCGTTACGTCACGGTAAAAATGACCGCTCGCGCCCTGAAGACCATGGCCAAGAACGGGGCATTCAGAACGCTGAAGGCCGCTGGAGTTATCTAGGTTTTCGTTTGCTTGGAAGAAGCTTGCTGGATTATTCCACAGCCACCCCTTGCAGCGGTTCCTTCAAAATCTCCTGCTGTCTAGCAATCAGCTCTTCTATCCCTGCCTTGCCAAGGTTGATTAACTGGTTGAGTTCTTCGGCAGAGAAAGTCGACTCTTCGCCGGCTCCTTGTAACTCGACGAACGCGCCAGCGCTAGTCATTACTAGATTCATGTCGACCGCGGCGTCTTTATCCTCCTGATAGTTCAGATCGAGAAGCGCCGCTCCTCCTACTAAACCGACACTGACCGCAGCGACCAGGCATCGGATCGGCCACTGATCGATCAGCCCTTGTGCCCGTAGCTTAGCGCACGCGAGGTTTGCTGCGATCGAGGCACCGGTGATAGCAGCAGTTCTGGTTCCGCCGTCGGCCTGCAGAACATCGCAATCAATCCAGAGCGTCCGCGTCCCGAGCGCCTCCAGATCCACGGCTGCTCTTAATGAACGCCCGATCAACCGCTGAATTTCAACGCTTCGCCCATCCAATTTCCCTTTCGAGACATCGCGCGGTCGCCGGCCCAGCGTTGAATAAGGAAGCATTGAGTATTCGGCTGTGATCCATCCGCCGGTGACGCCCTGATCTTTCATCCACTTCGGCACAGACTCTTCGATCGTAGCTGCGCAAATCACTTGGGTACCTCCGGTCGAGATCAGAACCGACCCATGTGCGTTGGGCGCAATCTCGAGCGTCGCGCGAAATGGGCGCAATTGATGGTACGCACGTCCATCGATTCGCTGCACCGCCGTTGGTTGGATCTCTTCCGACATTGGCCAGATGGATTACGGCTTTCGCAGCTCTGCGGAAGGACCTAGGAAAAGCCGCATCGGCACCATATCGGATCGTTGGAATCCGTGTTTCTCGAAGAAAACGAGTGACTCTTCACTAACCCGGTCCGTTAGCAAGGTGATCCTCAAGAAATCTTTTTGCTTGGCGTACTCAATTGCGTAATTGAGGAGCCGGCTGCCCATACCTTGGCCTCTGAAGTCTGAATGGATAATCAAGTCTTCCAGAAGAATCACAAAGCCACCTTCAGCTGTGCTGATTGTGAACAGCAAGTTGATCATGCCGATGATGCGATCTGCGCTTCGAAGCACGAAAACGCGCCCGCGGTTTGGTTGCTCTAGAATTAACCGCAGCCCACGCATCTGATTATTGTAGTTGGGTCGAAAATCCGACTCCTGAGCGAACAACTCCATGAGAAGCTGTGTTAGCTCCGGCAGATCCTGCATAGTCGCCGGCTCAATATGGGTTAGTTCGCTCATTCAAAGACACATCATGGCACAGGCTAAAAACGCCACCTAGCACTTTTTCCCAAAAAAGGATTCTTATTCGTCGGATAAGCCGGGTTTCCGACTTCGCCAAGGCTTCGTCGGACAAGCCAGGTTCCGGACTACGGATCACGGACCACGGACCCCGCCGCCCCGAGCTCGGTGATCAGCTCTTCCAACTTGTCCGCGAGCTTGACGCGCAGTGACAACATCCGACTCGCGAAACGGGCCGCGTCAACCAGATCGCCCAGATTTCGAACTCCCTGTCCCAGAAATACTCCGGGGATTCCTTCATCGTACCGGTCGGAGATCATTCGCGCCGTAATAAACGGGATGTGAAGCTCCCTACAGATGGAGGCGACTTCCTCGGACTCCATATCAACCGCCAAAGCCTCCGCGTTTGCGCGGCGAATTCGAGCTTTCCCTTCCGGCTCGAGAACTTCCGCCACCTGGACAATACGACCTTTCGCAGTAGAAAGGTTCTCGTTAGCGGTTGGCGCTTTGCCGCAGGTGTCGTTTGCTAAAACGAAATCGCCTGGTTCAAGCAATGTTCGGATCCCACCAGCAAAACCGGAATCAATGACATAACTCGGTTTCGTCTCTTCAATCGTTTGTCGAAATCCGACTCGATCCTCAACGCCGATTCCAAGCCAATGGATTGTTACGTCCCGCGAGCCGAGCCGACCGGTTACCCGATTGCCGTGCTTAGCCAGCCTGGACAGGCGGCGCTCGAAAATCGCCCCTTCCTGCCGGACGGCGAAGGTCACAACAATCATTCTTTTGACTCCCGGAATTTCAACTTCACAGCCACAAACGCCTTGGCGTCCTCCTTCGGAACTTGTGGCGATGTAACCGGCTCCTTCGCCGGATCCTTAACGGCGTCAGAGAACTGATGGGTCATCTCCGGCGGAATTTCGGCTAACACATCCACACCAGCCTCGTCGCCGAAGCCTTGCACCGCGGTCCCACCAAGTTTGCGGGCAAGCCTTTTGATCCGTTCCACTTCGCTATCAAGGTTCGGTTTATCAATCACCCGCTCCACCTCGGTATCCGTAACCTCGGGCATTCGGAGAGTCCGTTGGGCCGCCCCCTCAAAAGTTGCGGTTAGCCTCGACGTGTCAGGTGCTGGTCCTCGCCCCGGGAAGAACAAGACTAGACAAACGACACCAACACCGCAGATCATGCCCAAAAGGAATATCCCTGCGATAGCGAGCTTTTTGCGGCGATCCGTTCGCATCCAACTGAAGATTTTGATTGCGCAATCAACGTCGATCGGCTCGTGATTTCAAATTGTGAATAAGCCAGACGAAATCCTGACAAGCGGCAAAGTCCTGGTTACCGGCGGCGCGGGTTTCATCGGAAGTGCTCTGATCTGGGCCCTCAACCGACTCGGAGTCGAAAACATTCTCGTTTCCGATCAGCTCGGGCATGACGAAAAATGGAGGAACCTGGCGCCGCTGCGATTCGATGATTATCTGGCTGCAGATGAGTTGCTCGATCGGGTGGTGATCGACGGTCATGATGTAGAAGACGTGAAGCTCGTTTTTCACCTCGGGGCTTGCTCGACTACGACCGAAGAGGATGTCGGTTACCTGATGGAGAACAACTATCGCTACACCGTAACCCTTTGTGAGTGGGCGCTGCGCCGGAGAGCGCGCTTCGTTTATGCTTCCTCAGCTGCGACCTATGGGGATGGATCGCAAGGTATGCTCGATGACGCTTCACAGCTGGAGTCGTTACGACCGTTAAACCCTTACGGCTATTCAAAGCACCTGTTCGATCTGCATTCGGCCCGCCGCGGCTGGCTCTCCAGGATTGTTGGATTGAAGTATTTTAATGTGTACGGCCCGAATGAGTCCCACAAAGGCGACATGCGGAGCCTGGTCAACAAAGCTTTTGCGCAAGTGCTCGAGACAGGAAAAATCAACCTTTTCAAAAGCTACAGGCCGGAATTCAAGGATGGCGAACAGAAGCGCGATTTTCTGTATGTAAAAGACGCGATCGGGATGACGATTCACCTCGCGACAACGCAAACAGCGCACGGGCTTTTTAACCTGGGGTCCGGTCAAGCAAGGACCTGGATTGATCTTGCCAACGCTGTCTTTTCCGCTCTATCCCAGCCTCCGCAAATCGAATTCATTGAAATGCCAGCCGGGATGCAGAGTAAGTACCAGTATTTTACCCAGGCCAACATCGACCGACTTAAAAGCACCGGCTATTCAGGGCCCCGTTTCACGCTGGAGGAAGGCGTTAAGGACTACGTGCAGAACTATCTCGTGCCGGGCGAGCCGCTGAGTCTGTGAAACGAGCGATCTGCGATAGAACGTCAGGGTCCAGATCACCCAGCGCCAATTTTAAGCTTCCGAGGCGTTATGCCAGGGCGCGCATGGACTTCAAACTGGTGCTGGGCGACTTGAACCCACCGCTTTGAATTCTTGAAATCCGCAGCGGTCCGGCGCAAACTTAATTCATGTCTCTCAGCGAGCGGGCCGCAAAAGCAGCGAAAATTGCCGAAGAACCGCATCTATACAAGGTCTGCGAGGGCTGTGACTCGATCGTCGCAAAACGGGCAGCTACCTGCCCGAGTTGTCATGGGTACCGCTTCAATGAGGACCCTGAGATAGTCGTTCAGCAAGCCAAAATCCTGGGTTCCAGAGAACAACGGAGCGTCGTCAGCGAGGACTTGCACTAGAGCTCGGCAGAAACTCCGATTCTAATGCCAGCGTCGCAGCTCCGATAATTCCGGCGTCGTTGCCCAATGTTGCCGGTACCACTTCGAGCTTTTCCCAAAAAGTTTTCTCGCAGCGGGTCTGAATCGTGTGCCGGATGTAGTTAAACAGCCGTTTGCCAGCGTTCGCCACGCCACCCCCAATAACGATCCGGTCGGGGTTGACCAACCAGATTACGTTGGTTAATCCAACGCCAATTTTTAGACCGATATCGGCCCAAACTCTCTCTGCAATCTCATCTCCGTTATCGGCTGCTTTTGTCAAATTCTCAGGATACGATTGCTCGTCCGAAATCGTAATGCCCGCTTCGGCATAAATCTCTTTCGCTCGTGCAGCGATTTTTCGGTGACCCACATACGCTTCGAGCGCTCCGTTGTTACCATAAACGAATTCTACGCCGCGATAATCGATCGACGTCTGGCCAATTTCACCAGCGACCCAAGTCGCACCGCGGTAGAGGCGCCGATTCAATATCAGAGCGCCTCCGACGGCTGTCCCAAGTGTCACGCAGACAACATTAGGCGCAGTCTGACCAGCCCCGTACTTCCATTCACCGTAGGCCATAGCCTTCGCATCATTTTCCAGGTTTGTAACCAACCCTGTTTTTTCACCGATGACCGCGCGAAGCGGTATATCGTGCCAGCCCTTCACGTTGGTAAGAATTACAACAACTCCGTGAACTGGATTGATGATTCCTGGTACGCCGAAGCCGACTGCTTGCACCTCTGGGTAGAGCGATTTCAGATGCAAGATCTCACTCACAAAAGCTTCGATGAGTCTTCCGGTGTCTCCGTCCTGGCGAGTCTCGATCACCTTTCCCTTCTGAAGGATTACTCCATCTCTAACGACACCAGTTTTAGTGCTAGTGGCGCCCATATCAAAACCGATTACTGTAGCGGTGCTCATAGGGGATTCCTCAGCGCGATGATTCGCAGTCCCTCCAGAGTGAGATCCGGATCAACATTTTGCAACTCTGGAAGCTTGGCCGCGATTAAATCAGCGTAGCTCCCGGTAGCCACAATATGCACTTTGCCGTTCAACTCGCGGACCACCTCACTGAGGATCTGCCGGACCAAGCCTCGATAACCATGGACTGCGCCTGCAATCATCGCCAACCTTGTTGTTTTGCCAATAGGACTCGGAGGTTCGACGAGCTCTTCCAGTCGGATACGAGGTAAAAGAGCGGTCCTTTGATGTAGATATTCAGTCATCGCAGCAAGCCCCGGACCAATCACACCTCCCTGGTAACTTCCTTTTTCCGATACGATGTCAAAGGTAACTGCCGTGCCGAAATCAACTACGACCGCGGGAGATCCGTAACGCGCAGTCACCGCGACCGAGTTCGCCAGACGATCAGCTCCTATCTTACCCGGATCCGGGTAACTGATCCCGATCCCCAAATTCAGCTTTGGCGACACCTCTTTCATCTGATTTCCAAACAAGCGCCGAAAGACCACTGTTTTTTTCGGAACCACCGATCCAAGAAGAACACGATCAAACTTCCAGCGCTTGAGAGCGCGTTTAATGGATGAAAGCGAAACCGACTTGGTCGGAACCACTCGCCGATCAATCAGTGTCTCCTCATCTGCCAGCGCCAATTTGGTGGAAGTATTGTTGAGGTTGATCAAGAGAAATGATGGCATTGAGAGAGTGATTCAATAGGAAATACTAGATCTCAACTCCTTTCAGATTCCCATGAAAATTCGCAACTTAGAGCTCTTTAAAGTCCCGCCCAGATGGCTTTTCCTGAAGATTACAAGCGAAGATGGGCTCAGCGGCTGGGGTGAACCGGTCGTCGAGGGGAGGGCGGACACGGTCGCTGCCGCAGTTACGGAACTGGCCAACTATCTCCTCGGGCGTAACGGAGACGACATCGAAGATATCTGGCAGGTACTTTACCGGGGCGGCTTTTATCGGGGCGGCCCGATCTTGATGAGCGCGATAGCCGGCATCGACCAGGCGTTGTGGGACCTCAAGGGAAAACGGTACAACTTAGGCGTCCACCAGATGCTGGGCGGAAAGGTGCGCGAACGGATCCAGGTATATTCATGGATCGGTGGAGATAAACCATCCGAGGTCGCAAGCGCCGCCAAAGAAAAAAAGTCGCAGGGCTACCAAGCGATCAAGATGAACGCTTCTGCCGAACTGCACTATGTCGATTCGCCGGTAAAGGTGGATGAGATCATCGAACGGATCGGATCGGTCCGAGATGCTGTAGGAAAGGATTTTGGGATCGCCGTCGATTTTCACGGAAGAGTCCATCGTGCAATGGCCAAGGTGCTTGCAGCAGAGCTCGGTCCGTTCCGACTGATGTTTATTGAAGAACCGGTCTTGTCCGAGCATTCGGAGGCGTTAGTAGAGATAGCCCGGCACACGGCTACACCAATTGCGTTGGGCGAACGCCTTTACAGCCGGTGGGATTTCAAGCGTTTTCTCCAGCTCGGCGTTATCGACATTATTCAACCGGATCTCTCGCATGCGGGCGGCATCAGCGAAGTCCACAAGATTGCCAGCATGGCGGAAGCTTATGACATCGCTATCGCACCACATTGTCCCCTCGGGCCAATCAACCTCGCTGCCAGTCTTCAATTGGATGGCTGCGTTCCAAACGCGCTGATTCAGGAGCAAAGTCTGGGAATTCATTACAATGTTGGTGGCGAGCTCGGCGATTACCTATCGGACCCAACGGTCTTCCGTTACATCGATGGATACGTCGACATACCGAGTGGCGCGGGTCTAGGCATAGAAATCAACGAGGAAGCGGTCCGCGCGGCCGCAAAAAAGGGTCATGACTGGAAAAATCCGGTCTGGCGGCTAGCGGATGGATCGGTTGCCGAATGGTGAACCCTTGTGTGTGCCGATCGTTAAGATAGTGTATTTCATGCTCCATCTTACCCATCGGCCCCGCAGACTCCGTTCTACTCCAACCATTCGGCAGATGGTTCGGGAAACCCGGGTAAGTGTGGACCAGCTCATCTATCCGCTATTCATCTCTGAGAAGGTGGATGATCGCCTTGAAGTTCCGAGTATGCCGGGGATTTCGCAACTGTCTGTTACCCGGGCTGTCGAAGAGGCGCAGGCTGCAGCTGATCTTGGTATTCCGGCGCTCCTTTTGTTCGGTATTCCTAAAGAGAAGGATGAAGTGGCCTCTCAAGCGTATGCGCCAAGCGGCGTAACTCAACGCGCAGTTGCAGCAATCAAAAAGGCGGTACCAAATCTGACGGTGATCGTGGACGTCTGCCTTTGCGAATACATGTCCCACGGCCATTGCGGCATAATCACAAAACTGAACGGCCGTTATCAGATAGAAAACGATGCGTCAGTAGAGCTGCTGGTCAGGACGGCAATCAGCCTGGCTGAAGCAGGAGCAGATATAGTCGCGCCCAGCGACATGATGGACGGACGAGTTGGTGCGATCCGTTCCGCACTGGACAGTCACGCCTTAAGCGATACCGCTGTGATGAGCTATGCGTCGAAGTTCAGTTCCGCGTTCTATGGACCTTTTCGGGATGCCGCTGAAAGCGCACCACAATTTGGAGATCGAAGCTCATATCAAATGGACCCGGCCAACGCCCTCGAAGCGTTGCGAGAGGTCGCAACCGATATCAAAGAAGGAGCCGAGCTACTTATCGTCAAACCAGGCGTCGCATACCTGGACATTCTCTGGCGCGTGAAAGAACGGTTTGAGTTGCCGACTGCTGCTTACAATGTGAGTGGCGAGTACGCGATGGTGAAAGCGGCAGCCCAGCAAGGTTGGTTGGACGAGAAAAGAACTGTTCTTGAGCTGATGACTGCGTTCCGCAGAGCCGGCGCAGATTTGATTATTACCTATTGGGCGAAGGATTTGGCGGCTTGGCTTTGCTAATTCATCGCACGAAATTTCGTGTCAGGCCAGGGGCAATGCAATGCTGTTCGGCGCGAAATTGCGCAACTAAGTTATGCGGGTAGGGGTTTCTTTCTAATATGAAGCTGAAATCCCTTCTCCCCGCGATGTTGCTCGCGGCCAGCGTCGCCACGGTTTCCGCCTCTCCGCCCGGAGCCACCCAAAGTTCCTCAAGTTCAAACATGCCTGCGCACTCGGCGCCGACCACGCAAGTAATGCCTCGTTCGACGACCGGTGATTCACCAGAAACCAAGAAAGATGATCAGGCATCCTTGGACACAGTAAAGAAAGCCCGATTGACTCGGCTGAAGAACCAAGTTGGGCTGAAGGCAGATCAAGAGGCAAAAGCTAAAGCTATCATCGACAAATATGTCGACGATCGAGCAGCTGCGAAGAGCGACACCAAGAAACTGGATGCCCTTAAGATCAAATTCGACAGCGACATCAACGCGATTCTGACTCCGGCTCAGCGCAAAAAGCTGGAAGCATCAAACGCCGCCACCGCCGCTAAAGGACAAGCCACAAAGGAAAAGGCTGCTCTTGAAAAGGCCGCCGCGTCTCCATCTCCCAAGAAGCCGTAGGTAGGCTGGCAGAGGTAAAAAGAAGTCGCAAAGCGACGATCGAACTCAGTCAGGGGTGCAGCCGGCCGGGGCCCGACCACTCGTGGCTGAAATTTGTTGTCGCGTCGCGACAAGCCGCTTTCCATCGCGCCGCCTCCCAGGTGCCAAGCTTCATTTGTGCCGTAGCTCAGCATCGGGCCGGATGGGAGGCTCTGGTTGCACGGCGGGCGATCTGCGCAGCGTCAACGCAAACGCAAAGGCAACCGCAATTAAAATCCCTCCAGCGACAAAAGGTGTGTTCCCATATTGCTGAATTGGTTGCAGATGATCTTCCTGAAGCAGGAGTCCAGCGATAACCGGTCCAAAAACCCGGCCTAAGCTTCCCGCCGACTGAAGCACACCAAGCACCCGGCCCTGCAACGCCGCGCTCGCTCCTTTTGAGGCCAAAGCGTTGAGCGTAGGCTGCGACAGGCTGTTACCGATTGCCAATCCGGCAGCGAACAACAGGAAAAGCGGGACTGTGCTAGCCAATGGCATAACCACCATGCTGGCCGCCATTAGCGCGCAACCGGTGGCAGCCAGACTCGCGTCCCCAAAACGTCTTGACAGACGACCAATACCACCCCCCTGAATAAGGGCGCCGATCAGTCCGGTCATCACAAAGATGTAGCTGATCTGGCTTTGATTCAGGCTGTACCGGCGGTCACAGACTTGTGGAAAGATCACCGTCACCATGCCGAATCCGGCTATGGCAATAAAATACGTCACCACAAGCACACCAAGCCGCCAACTGCCGGCTTGTTGGAACGTTTCACGAAGATTGAGAGTCCTTTGTTGACGGTCGGCGTGGCGTGCCGGCTCAACCAAAACGAACCACATCAGCACTGCGTTCATTGCGGAAAGAGCGGCAGCGAACCAAAACGGCGCTGCTATCCAAAAGTGGCTCAGTATCCCTCCAATTGCCGGTCCCAAAACAAATCCAACACCGAACGCGGCTCCAATTAATCCCAGCCGTTTCGAGCGAAGTTCAGGAGGCGTGATATCGGCGATGTACGCGGAAGCAGTCCCGACGCTCGCCCCGGTTATGCCCGCCAGAATACGAGCCGCAAACAACATTGCCAGCGAACCGGCCCGAGCCAT
Organism: Chthoniobacterales bacterium; assembly: GCA_051984705.1. Classification (GTDB taxonomy): domain Bacteria; phylum Verrucomicrobiota; class Verrucomicrobiia; order Chthoniobacterales; family JAFAMB01; genus JBKPBY01. Next base: position 13,376 of record JBPYFC010000210.1, read on the forward strand.
CACGAAATAGCCAACAGCCGTTCCAAGTAGGCTGCATAACAACACCGGTTTTCGTCCATATCGATCCGAAAACCAACCGAGGACCGGGGATGCAAGAAATTGGACAAAAGAATATGACCCGAGGAGAAACCCGATTTCCCATTCCGAAGCCCCGAACCGCTTCCCATAAAGAGGAAGGATCGGAATAATCATTCCGAATCCGATCAGGTCGATAAACACGACTAAAAGGATGCTGGCTAAAGACGACTTCTTCATACGGCGCCGCACCAAACCAGGTCCGGAACCGCTAATTTGAATGCCAAATGCGCAACGTCAAATTTAGCACGGTCGCGGAGGGACCTATCGTGAGGGCAGGAGGCCCGGGATAAATCGTTGGCGCGGGCGCTTTGGAGGGACGCTGCTCGCAGCGCCCAATATGATGATGATTGGCTCTAAGGTCACTCTCCGCGGGCGTTGCAAGCAACGCCCCACCATGAACCCTTCTACCCGACTCCCATTTTCCGGCGAAACGCTCTGGGTGAGAGCCCGACGCGTTTTTTGAACATAGCGCTTAGATATTCGACACCGGAAAACCCTGCCTGCTTAGCTATCTCCGCAATCTGCAGATTTGTGGTGATCAAGAGCTCCTTTACGCGTTCGATGCGCAACCGAAGAATTTCTTCGTAAGGAGAACGCCGCAGATACTTCTGGAACCTCCG